>JAAYFU010000029.1 GCA_012728095.1 Clostridiaceae bacterium | reverse complement strand
TCCATAATAGGCGGAATCATCGTTATAGTCGTGGTTGCGGTAAGGTGCGTTATTGTGTCTTCCTCCAGGTTCCACGATGAGGAAAATATTGATCAGGAAAAAGAATCGAAGTCCATTGCAAGCTGACATCCATAGGCGAGCGCAGGGTTTCCAATGGAGAATCCTGCACCTGCCTAAATTATTGATTAATCCTTCGACTTCGCTTCGCTCCGCTCAGGATGACAATATGGGAAATTACGCTCCGCTCAGGATGACACATTTCATGTCATTCTGAGCGTCAGTGAAGAATCCTAAAGATTCTTCACTTCGCTTCGCTCGTTCAGAATGACATTAAGGGAGCTTCGTTCCGTTCTGGATGACAATGCCTGTCTCTTATTTGAATCTTCTGATAAATATATTATCCCTTTCAAGCAAATCTTCGATGCTGTTGAATCCAAGCTGCTCCAAGAGCTCAATTGCATGAGGATTATCGATAGGAGTTTTATATGTCGCAAGATCCCCATACTCAATTACATGTTCAGTGCCTTCTTTATATGGGATAAGCGCCTTGGGACCACCGACACACCCGCCGACACAACCCATTCCTTCCATGAAATTGGCTTTTATATTACCTTCAGTTATATCTTTCAACAATCGTTTGCATTCAACTGCTCCATTGGCCTGTGTCGCTATTAATGGGATTTTTCTGCCGGGATTCAGGCGGTTAAGAGTACTTTGGACCGCTTCGCTGACTCCGCCGGTTCGGGCGTATATCCTGCCTGCCCTGGAGGAATGATCCCTTAAATCTTCGGGTAAACGGGAAAAATCGATTTCTGCCAGCTCAAAAAGCTCTTTTACTTCCTGGAATGTAAGGACATAATCCACCGCGTCTTTAATATCAGGCTCTTTAGCTTCTGCTTTTTTCGCAATACATGGCCCAATGAAAACAGTAACCGCTTCGGGATGGATTTTCTTGATAGCCCGGCCGCAAGCCACCATTGGTGATACGGAAGGCGGCATATGGGGTATCAAATCATGATAAATCTTCTTTATCATTGCTACCCATATCGGGCAACAACAACTGGTAAGCATAAAATCCTTGTCCTCTTGAATCATACGGTCAAATTCCAGTGCTTCCTTAAGAGTGAGGATGTCGGCGAACAAAGCAACTTCAAGCATACCGTAGAATCCGAGACATTTAAATGCGGACCTTAACTTGCCGGCGGTCACATCCATTGTAAACTGACCGTTAAAGGCAGGAGCAATCATTGCATATACGGGAACCGTTTTGGAATGCAATAACTCAAGAATGGGAACCAGGTCTTTTCTTTCAACCAGGCCTTTGTTTTCACATACTTCCACGCAGCGACCACAGCCGGTGCAGTCTTTCCGGTCTACAACCACCTTGCCTTCTTCGTCTCTTTTAATGGCAGAAAAGAGACAGGCTACTTCACAGGCGGGCGTTTTTTCGGAAGAGCAGTTTTCACAGGAGCCTGTTCTGATAACAGACGGATAATTCTCTGGATGAAGAATGGAGTCCAGCTCATTCTCGTTGAATTCATGGTTTTTTCTAATATTGTCAATCTCGTTGTTAAGGTTGTTGTTAAAGGAAGCCTTAACCAGTCTGTCATATAATTCTCTGAAAGTCAGCATATTTGAATCCCCCTCATATATCTGTATATTTATACCCTGTTTATTCATTTATTATACAATTCTTTGCAAATATTTAATAATAAAATACCAAAAATGATATGTAAGTTTATATTTTAAAATTTTTTACGGTGATATATAATAGTACATAATTATTATCACCTTATCAGCCAGAGTCTTATTTAACTCTATTTGGAGGTATTAGAATGAAAAATTACGAACTTTATAAAGTCAGACCTATCAGGGATCTAAAGGACATGCTTGAATCCAGTGTGAAACTTTTTGGAGAAAAAGCGGCTTTTTTATCAAAACCAAAAGGACAGGCTGATTATGTTCCTATAACCTATAAACAGTATAAATTAGACGTTGATGCTTTTGGCACGGCATTGATGAGCTTGGGGTTAAAGGGAGGGAAAATTGCCCTGATAGGCGAGAATCGTTACGAATGGTCAATATCATATCTTGCCGTTGTTAACGGAACCGGAGTAATAGTACCATTGGATAAAGAATTACCGCCAAATGAGATAGAACTTTTGTTGGCTCGCTCCAAGGCTGATGCTATTATTTATTCGGGAAACGTCAGAGAAAAAGTTGAAATATTAATTGATAAGGATACTTCGCTCCGCTATTTTATCAGTATGGACGCAGAAGAGGACAATGGCAATATTATGTCTTTCAAACTCCTGTTACAAAAGGGTCATGATCTTTTGAAAAAGGGAGATCGCTCGTTCCTTGATGCCGAAGTTGATCCCGAAGCAATGAATATGCTGCTCTTTACATCCGGTACTACCGACACTTCCAAAGCTGTAATGCTTTCCCATAGGAATATCTGTGAAAACCTCATGAATATGTGCGCTATGGTATATATAGATGAGAAGGACACGTTTTTATCGGTACTCCCCATACATCATACATATGAGTGTACCTGCGGCTTTTTATGCCAGCTATACAGAGGCTGTACCATTGCTTACTGCGAAGGATTAAGGCATATAGTCAAGAATCTCAAGGAATCCAAAGCAACCGTAATGTTAGGTGTGCCTTTGCTTTTCGAATCAATGTACCGGCAAATAATGAACCAGGCAATAAAAGCCAAGGGTGAGAAAAAAGTAAAATTTGCTATTAAGCTTAGCAATGCATTGAGAAAGATTAATATTGACATTCGCCGTAAATTGTTTAAACAGATTCATGAGGCTTTGGGCGGACATATCAGATTATTTATCAGCGGCGCCGCCGCAATCGATCCTCAAATTGCAAAAGGATTCAGAGAATTGGGTATAAAATTAATCCAAGGCTATGGGCTTACCGAATGCGCCCCTATTGTGGCAGTAAACAGGGATAATTATTATAAGGATGAAGCGGCAGGACTCCCTTTGCCTTGCCTTCAGGTTGAAATTGACAATCCTGATGAGGATGGCATCGGTGAAATTAAGTGTAAGGGACCTTGTGTAATGCTGGGGTATTATAATGATCCGGAAGCAACGGCAGAGGTTATTAGGGACGGCTGGTTCTATACGGGAGACAGCGGATTTATTGATAAGGATGGATTTGTTCACATTACAGGCCGTAAGAAAAATGTTATAATAACCGGCAACGGTAAAAATGTATTCCCTGAAGAAATAGAAACCCTTTTAAACAGAAGCTTATATATAAAAGAGTCATTGGTTTACGGTAAAGGCCAGTCGGACGGTGATACGGTTATTTGCGCAAGAATTGTCCCTGATAAAGAAAAGATTGAAGAAGACATTAAGAATAATTCAGCGCCGGGATCAACGGTTGATGAAATCATTGAGAAGGAGGTTAAAAGGATCAACCAGAGCTTGGTTACTTATAAACATGTTAAGGAATTTACAATTCAGGATGAGGAATTTATTAAGACTACAACCAAAAAGATTAAACGTCATGAAGAATTAATCAAAAACTGATATATACAATATACTTCCTTCATAAATAAGAGCCGGGATATAATCCCGGCTTTTTTTTAAACTTTTTTCCTAAAATTTAAGTTAATAAAGACTTAAAAAATTCATAGAATTTTGTCATTAATATTGCTTTTAAAGTACGACTTCCTTTGATATAATGTTAAAGGTTTGTTAATAGGAAATTAATTTATAGTTTAAAATACTTAAATGCTCGAATACTATCAAAAAACTCATATCGTTGTGAAAGGGGAAGTCAATGTTCGCTTTAGCCATTGTTTTGCTGTTAGTTTGTGCTTCGGTCTTTGTAAACGGATGGACGGATGCCCCGAATGCTATTGCAACTGTTGTTTCTACTCGTGTTTTAAGCCCTAAGGCGGCTGTAATTCTGGCAGCAATATTTAACCTGGTCGGTGTATTTCTCACAGGTACTGCAGTTGCCAATACCACCGCAAAAATTATTGAAATAGGAACAGGACAAGATGCGCTTGTCACATTGGCGGCAGCGCAGTTATCCATAGTGATATGGGCAGTATCGGCATGGAGATACGGTATTCCAACCAGTGAAAGCCATGCCCTGATTGCCGGGCTTATGGGTGCCGGTATTTCTTTTAAAGGTATTGAGGCTTTTAACTGGAATGAATTTAAGAAAGTCCTCATCGGTCTTGTCGTTGCGACTGTATTGGGCTTCATTGCGGGATATGCTGTAACTAAATTAGTCGTATTCATATTCAGAGGCGTAAACAGGCATAAAGCAAATACTTTCTTTTCATGGGGGCAAATTTTTTCGGCGGCCATGATGGCTTTTAGCCACGGGGCCCAGGACGGACAAAAATTCATGGGTATTTTTGCTTTAGCGCTGGTAGTGGGAGGCATTTATCCCCAAAGCGAACAAATTTACGTGCCTATTTGGATTATGTTGCTTATTGCGGTTATTATAGCCATAGGGACATCTATTGGAGGATACAGGATTATTAAAACTATGGGAATGGATATGGTCAGCCTCGAAAAATACCAGGGTTTTTCGGCTGAAATAGGGGCTTCGGCATGTATGATAGGCGCAACTGTTCTGGGTATACCTTTAAGTACAACCAATGCCAAGGGAACGGCCATTATGGGAGCCGGAGCCGCAAGAAGGCTGTCCAATGTCAACTGGAATGTGGTCAAAGAAATGCTTATCGCATGGGCTTTAACTTTCCCGGCATGTTTAGTATTAGGCTATGTGATGGCAAAAATATTTAATTATATATTCTGACAGGAGGAGCTATAATGGGTTTTTTTAGCGGTAAAGACATTGATTGTTTTGAGCTGTTTCAGATTTCCAGCTCATTTTCCCGAAAGGCTGCATTGACTTTACAAAAGGCTTATGATGACGGTGATGTGGATTATAACGAGCTTAAGAATCTGAAAGATATTGAGCATGAGGCTGATATTCATGTGCACCGCTGCCTGAAGATGGTGGAAGAGGCAGGTACCGTCAAGATTTTTTCGCAAAATCGGTTTCCGTTTGGTAGCCAGTAGTTAGCTGACTGTCATTAGTGAGTCGTCAATGTCTATTTCCTCAAGGTGCTTCATGCTCATGTATCGCTTGGTGCC
>JAAYFU010000028.1 GCA_012728095.1 Clostridiaceae bacterium | reverse complement strand
GATAGCGGACTCACATTATTCACCTGCCTGTTATACATATTACACCAATATTATATCACAAACCCATCTGAATGTTATACTATGTTATGAGGATAATACTGCCTTTCTCTCACTTATGGTAGGTCTCGTTATTAAGAATTTTAAACGCGCGGTAGATTTGCTCCAGTAGAATTATTCTTGCAAGCTGGTGCGGAAATGTCAATTTTGACATGCAAAAATTGAATTCTGCATCTCTTATTATTGATTTATCAAGGCCGATAGAGCCTCCTATAATAAAAGTTAAATCACTTTTCCCCTCAAGCATGTAATTTTGTATCTGCTCTGAAAACTCTACAGAATCCAGTTCTTTTCCATCCAGGGCTAAAGCTATTTTAACACTGTTTTTACCTATTACTTTTCTGAGCCGTTCAGCTTCCTTTTGCTTTATTTTTTCCTCCTGGGCGGCGCTTGCTGTTTCAGGAGCCTTTTCTTCGTCAACCTCAACGACTTTTATACTGCAAAAACGAGAAAGACGCTTTAAGTATTCCTTTTGAGCGTCTTTTAGATAATCTTCCTTCATTTTTCCCACACATACGATCGTTATAGTCATTGCATGCATTCCTCTGTAGAATCAAATATATAAAACATTGCTTGCCCTGTCTCTTAAGGCGACTTCAAGATATATATCCTTTTCGGGATTTATCTTGATATCCTGCAAGGCATTGCATACTGTCCGGTATGCAAGCTCCGGAAAATTGTTTTCTTTACTCAAATGTCCCAGTAAAAACTTTTTAGTGCCGCATTTTGCCAGGTGAGCCACTACTTTTCCCGCTATATCATTGCAAAGATGGCCTTTGTCTCCCAGGATCCTTTGCTTTAAAGGCCAGGGATATCTGCCGGTCTTCAGCATTTCCACATCATGATTTGATTCCAGCAGAACCATTTCACTTTTTTCCAGGTTGGATAAAAGTTCATTATTCATATGCCCAATATCGGTAGCTATGGTTATTTTTTTATCGTTAATTAAAAAATTATACCCGACGGGGCAAATCGCATCGTGAGGAATAGGGAAAGATTTTATGGCAATATCCCCTACGGTCGCTACTTCCCCCAATTCAATATAGCGGATAAATCCTGACTTTATCTTGCCCAGTTCAGAGCGCATAGCGTTCCATGTTTGAGAATTTGCATATATGGGAATATTATGGCGCCGGGACAAAATGCCCGCTCCGCTGATATGGTCGCTGTGCTCATGGGTTATAAATATAGCTTCTATTTTATCAATAGATTCTCCGATGCCTGCCAAAGCCGCTTCAATGCGTCTGCCGCTAACACCTGCATCAATAAGAATGGCAGTGTCGTTATAAGAAACAAATATGCAATTCCCGCTTGAACCACTGAATAAACTACATACTTTAATCATTTCTCTCTCCGGTTAACACTTGTTGTCACTGATCCTCTTAATATCTGCGCCAAGTTTGCTTAATTTCTCAACAAAGTTTTCATAGCCGCGATCAAGGTAATGCACATTTGTAAGCTCGGTTTCGCCTTCCGCAACAAGCGCCGCAATGACGCAAGCTGCTCCGGCTCTTAAATCAAGCGCCTTTATCGGCGCACCGGAGAGCTTCGATCTTCCTTCAATAACTGCCATTCTGCCTTCTACACGGATATTGGCACCCATCCTTTTCAACTCTTCAATATACTGGAAACGGTTCTCAAAAATACCCTCGGTAATAGTGCTGATACCCTCTGCCTGCAAAAGCAAAATAGCAACCGGCGGTTGCAAGTCAGTAGGGAAACCCGGATATGGAAGCGTCTTGATATTGACCTTTGAAAGCTTGTCTCTGCCATATATACGTATGCTGTCATCAAATTCTTCAACTTTGACATTCATCTCAATAAGCTTTGCCGTCAGGGACTCCATGTGTTTGGGAATGACGTTTTTAACAAGAACATCTCCCCTCGTAGCGGCTGCGGCAATCATGAATGTTCCTGCTTCTATCTGGTCAGGTATTATACTGTGAACAACATTTCCTTTGAGGGATTTGACGCCGCGTATACGGATCACATCGGTACCGGCGCCTTTTATATCGGCTCCCATGGCATTTAAAAAGTTGGCAATATCTACTATATGCGGTTCTTTTGCCGCATTTTCTATTGTAGTAAGACCTTCTGCCTTAACTGCAGCCAGCATAATATTGATTGTGGCTCCTACACTGACTACGTCGAGATAAATAGAAGCGCCAACCAGTTTATTTGCGGAAAGCTTAATGTATCCGTGTTCAATTTCAACTTTTGCTCCGAGAGCTTCGAATCCCTTGATGTGTTGATCGATAGGACGAACACCAAGATTACATCCACCCGGAAATGTAACGACCGCTCTTTTAAAACGCCCCAGCAAGGCGCCCATAAGGTAGTAGGAACCTCTAAGTTTATGCATATCCGGGGACGTCGCCATATAGGAGTTAACGTTCCTGGTGTCTATTCTTAAGGTATTCCTGTCAATGTTCTCAAACCTGGCTCCAAGAGACTCCATTATTCTTCTAAGAATTGCAACATCTAATATGTCCGGTACATTTTCAATAGTACATACATCACTAAGTAACAAAGCAGCCGGTAAGATTCCGAGGGCGGCATTTTTTGCGCCGCTTATTGTAACCTCACCTTTTAATCGTTTTTGGCCGCGGATAATAAGTTTATCCACTCGTACACCAACCTTCCGGTCTTTTCATTTGATTACTCAAGTTATAATTATAACATATGCCTTCAACAAAACAATAGAGTACTTTCAAACTAAGTATTCATTGTAATTTTACAATACTATCTTCTCCAGTCAAGCTTTTCCCCTGTAAAACCGTTATAGAACATTATGGTTCCGTCATCCAACTGAATACGCCATACCGGAACTCCATAGAGGTCTCCTTCGGAAATCCTCCTGTAACCAATGTCTATATTCTCTATAACAATATTTGAGGGAAGTCCCCCCATGACTAAAATCTGATATATTGAAATAACTTCTCCTTTACCGTTATCCTTCTTAATTATCTTATTAGGCGCAGTTAAAATCAAAAAACCCTCTTTACTAAGTTGTGCCGTAATTCTTTGATCAAAAACACGAAAGTTTTTATATCTTATATTATATACCATTTCTTTCAAATGCTCTGATTCGTATGATTTTTCAGGTAATAATTCTGATTTATCAAAACCTATATTTTTAAGGTATTCTATAATTCCATCCTCAAAAGCGGTCTTATCACGAAACCATATTTCCCCTTCCGGGATTTTGTCTTTTATATATAGTTCATCTTCGGAAATATTTATTATTTCTTCGCCGACAACTATATTGATACCGCTGCCGTTATCGGAGATGGGGAGTTCTTTGCCAAAGACCACTCTGCATAAAGCGTCTGTATCATATTCTCTTATAGAGTATAAAACTTTGCCGGTATATCCTGAAATATCGGGAATATTTGCTTTGATCTCTATATTTCTTGAAGCAAGATAATCTTTGCTGTATTTTATATAATCGTCTGTAAATGACATGTTGGTACTTATAAATACCGTCATGCCTAACATAAATACATTCAGTATAAGAAAAGTAATAATCAGTATAGTCTTAGCCTTCGCCCAATCCACTCCTTATCCCTCCTTCCTTAACAGCGGGATAATATAATTCTTTGAATTGGTGCTGATTATCCAGTTTGGCACTAATACAACCGATTCCGGGCTATTTCGCTCAAATATATAACCCGGTTCAATTCGCTCAAAAATATTATCCTTGTTCTCAATAATTTCGGGGTATGAAAACGCGATTTGATTGTTCAACAAATTCGGGAAATCTATATTATAATAGACCGGTTTATCAATTTTGGAAAAGTGTCTGATTACCCATTGACATTCCAGAATTCTTTCAGAATTCGCTTTTATTATTATAGGAGAGGAAATCATGGAATCTTTATCGCCGACAAAATATACAGGTATGCCTTCAAACTTGTAGTCAAATTCCATGACGTAATAAGTATCCTCCCTTTTTATGTCATTTAGAGAGATACGTGCCTCCCCCACAAGATGTTTTCGCTGTTCAATAAAAGTAACCGCTTGTTTGAAGGCAGCTGAAGCGTTACCCTGACCTGATGAAACGGAAGGTAAGTATTTATACTCTAAAACACCGTCGTTATATAGCCTGTAAAGGTTTTCGGTATCAGTAAAGAGAATATATCCGGATGAATCGACGTAGTTTGCGCTCAGGCTTTCTTTTTCTTCTAAAAGAATATTATCCTGGATACTGTAATTCTCCAAATTGGTACGATTTAGGACAATCTCTTTTGGGATAACAGCATTTATTTGGGAAAAGGCGCTTCCTTTTCCGGCGTTTAACGCGACAAAGATATCCTTGTCAGAAATGAAATTGGAAACCGAAGTGAGTAACCGGAGACTTGGTCTGTTACTGAAACTGACTTCATCCATAAGACTTGAATAGTAACGCTTTGGAAGATAATCTCGTTTTATATTAACCTGGTATTGGTAAATCTGATATCCATCATATATAAATAATGTATTAACAGCCTGATTGACATCCAACTGAGGTGCGATAACAATCGATTTTATCCCTTCAAAATTCCCCGTATCGCTTGGCTTTGCTTCTATCAACCAATTAACGACATTGCTGGGCCATGTGGCTTCAAAATCTATTCTTATATACCGGGCGCCCGTTATTGCATCCCATTGTTCATTCGGTAATATTTTATCCGGTTTTTGTCTGATAATTATTGGAAGATAATTGTCCCGTATATCCTCCCATATTCTGTGAAACTGGGAGTCCCTCTCGTCCAGTCTCC
Organism: Clostridiaceae bacterium; assembly: GCA_012728095.1. Taxonomy (GTDB): domain Bacteria; phylum Bacillota; class Clostridia; order DSM-8532; family DSM-8532; genus DTU059. Next base: position 4,445 of record JAAYFU010000028.1, on the reverse strand, counting down.
AGTAGTTTGAACTAATTGAAACCATAACGGTTTCAGGAACAAAATACGTTTTTTTTAGCGAATCTACATCAAGGTTGGCGCTTCTTCCGTTTCCGGCAAATATTTTACTGACAAAATGAAAAGGAAACCTCTGGGCTTGCATGTTCCAGTGGATTCCTAACTGAATAACGCATGTTATTACCAATAATATAAGGATTTTGGTTTTAATCCTTTCCCTTTTGTCTTTACTCATTTAAGCTACTCCTGACCTTAGGAAGGGACAGAATCGACCGGATTAACTAAACAGATTCTTTAATTCAAATTGTAATTTTTCTATAAAATTCCAGCGCCGGAATGAAATGTCCAAGTTTGTTACCTGAAGATTTTCATTCAGTACAAGGTTGTCGATATCCTTCTTTCTGAAAATAATAATTCGCACTTCATTTACTTTGTTTACCCCAATATACTCAAGATCAACTTCTGTCGTCAAATAAGAGACTTTTTCGGTTATATTGGTTTTTCTCTCAACATCATTTAACGGAACGTATGTACCGTCAATCTTGATATACATCAACATGACATAAGGATTATTCACATCGCAATCATATGTCTGTCCATAAAACACATGACGCATTTGGTATGGGTATTGACGTCCGTAACCTATTGAGACCAAAACCAGATCAGACTCTGTATCTTCACCAAAGAATACTTCGCCGTATTTTCTTTCTAAATCGCTTACACTAACCTCTGTGCCGGTATTTGCAACTGCAAGGATAGTTTTATCTTCTGTAAAACCTATATTGGAAATCCCCGTATTCGTCTCTGCCGCAAATACTGTCGTTGACGCCATCAGCAGGACGAATACCACCACCAGCCAAAAGACTATTTTTTTTGTCATAAAAATTCCTCCGGAAAACCATAGGCTTTACATTCCATCAAAAAAACCGGACAGAATCTGCCCATAATCATATTCATTAGTATACATGAATTGTATTACAATTCCATTACATGGGATTTAAAACGAAATTACCTTCTGAAAACCGTCTTAAAGTGCCTCCTGGTACGGTTTTTTAACAGGCAGAAATATAGAAATATTCGTACCTTTTCCCGGTTTACTCTTTGCAGTAATATTTCCCCCATGAAGTACCGCTATTTCCTTGGCAATAGCTAATCCTAAGCCTGTTCCTCCCATTTGTCTTGAGCGGGCTTTATCAACTCTGTAGAATCTTTCGAATATTCTGTCAATATCCTGTGGCGGTATGCCTATACCATTATCTATTACGTTAATAATAACATTATCCTTCTCGCAATGAGCCTGTACCATTATTTTTCCTTTTTCAGGAGTGTATTTTATGGCGTTCCCTATTATATTGGTCATTAATTGTTCTATCCTGTGCCTGTCTCCCTGGATGATCGGTAAACTATGTTTAATCATCATCTTAATCTCCTGGTTTTTCAGTTTGGCCTCGCGTTTCATCCTTTCAACACAGGAGCCAATAAGTTCATTCAAGGAAATATCCTCAAAATTGAGTTTTATTCCTACGTCATGTTGGGAAAGGGTAAGTAAATCCTTTACAAGACGGGTCATACGATCTGTTTCTTCATTTATTACCCCCAAAAACTGCATAGCCGTTTCCTTGTCTTGCAACGCACCGTCCAACAGCGTTTCGGTATAGCTTTTTACCGATGTCAGCGGGGTTCTTAATTCATGGGATACATTTGCGACAAATTCCTTGCGCATCATATCCAGTTTGTGTTCCTCGGTAATATCCTGTATTACCGCGATGACACCGTCTGTTTCATTATTTTCATCAGTAAAAATGGCCAACTGAATTTTAATGAATCTGTCCTTGTATTGAACTTTATGCAGAGGTTTGTCTATTTTGTTTTCCCCCGTTATTTTCTCCATGCAAAGCTCAATTCCAAGGACTTTCATAAATTCGTCGAATGTTAATATTTCATCAGCCTTGCATTTAAGAAGTTTTTCTGTGGCCGGGTTCGTAAGAATAACCTCTCCGGACTTATTATACGCAATAAGACCGTCGGTCATATAATTAAGAATAGTCTCCAGTTTTTTCTTTTCACTGGAAATTTCAGTGAGCATGCTTTTTAAACGTGATGACATGAAATTAAAGGTTTGGGTAAGCATGCCCAATTCATCATCTGATTTTACTTCCAACGCATATCCAAAATCACCGTCGGTTATTCTTTTGGCTTTATGCATAATATCATTTATAGGGAGAGTAATGGTCCTGGATAATCCTGACCCGATTATTACCGCAGCGACGAGCGCACTAACCGTACTTACTAAAATCGCATTGCTGAAGTCATTCAAGACGTCCAGGGCCCTTGCCCTGCTGTATTTAAAGAATAGAACGTAATCGCCGTCCTTCAGCCTCTGGGTTTTGACATAGTCATAAAAGTCCCCTCTCTCTGACTTTGTATACTTTTGCCTGTCTCCCACAGCATTCGGATCATTTTGGGAAAGAACATACAAAAGATTCTGGGACTTGAAAATATCGTTTCTGAATTGTATTTTATCTGTTTGGTACAGTACATCAGAAGTATATAAAATCTCAGCTGTACTTTTATCTATAATAGTATAGCTTTTATCAGGACCATGAATAAAACCTGCTATTAAAGCATTTTCCTTAAGTTCTTTAAGAAGTTTTTGAAAGTCGGTATTTTCCTGGGTAATGCCCAAAGCGTTATAGTTTGTTTCTATATTTGTTTTAAAGTCTTCATAGAAAATATTTTCTACCCTGGCATTCAAAAAAACCCAAACAACCGACATCAAAACAAAGGTGGTCAGCACCAGTATTAAAACCAATCGCCACTGAATGCTGCGAAAAAACGCAGACTTAGAAATTATTCTCCTCATACCATCCTTTATATTGCCGAATTAAAGTAATATCCAACACCGCGTTTTGTCAATATGTACACAGGTTTTGACGGGTCTCTTTCCAACTTCTCTCTTAATCTTCTTACTGTAACATCAACCGTTCTTACATCACCAAAATACTCGTATCCCCAGACTTTTTCCAGAAGTGTCTCCCTGGAAAAAATTTGCCCCCTTTGCATCGCCAGGAATTTAACCAGCTCGAATTCACGCAATGTAAGTTCTATAATATCTCCGTCTCTTCTAACCTCATATCTGTTAATATCTATTTCCAAATCGGCAAAGCGAAGAACTTCATTTTTTTGTTGGGGTACCATATCATCAATTGCTCTTCTTAAATTAGCCTTGACTCTTGCCATCAGTTCCCTGGGGCTAAAAGGTTTTGTAATGTAATCATCTGCACCTAATTCCAACCCCAACACCTTATCAACTTCTTCCTCACGGGCTGTCAGCATTAAGATAGGCGTCTGCATGGTTTGCCTTAGCTTCCTGCAAACAGTGAAACCATCCATTTCCGGGAGCATAACATCCAATAGAATCAGGTCAGGCTTTTCACGCTCCGCGATTTCCAGGGCTGTTTTTCCGTCATAAGCTTCCAATGTGTCAAATGATTCTTTCTGCAGATTAAATTTGAGTATATCAACAATGTTTTTTTCATCGTCGACTATCAGAATACGTTTTCTCATTCAATTACCCCCAACAATGTCATTAAGAATTGATCGGAAGAAAACACTTTATTTAATTATTTATTTTAATTAATATTATATCATACAAAAGAACAATCCTGAAATATTTCATACGGCTGATACCGCTTGGCAAACACTCCGCTTATTATTAGACGTAATAACCAAATGTTTGGTTCATTTAAATAATAACAAAAAATATTTCCCATTTTATTTTTGCAATGTTGACATTATCCAATTTTAGTTTTAAAATACTATTATAAATATTTATGTTAGTCATAAATTATTTATCCAATTTATTGTTCTTTGTTATAAAGCCAGTAAAGTATTTTGTAAACAAATACGATACATTTAATGAGCAGAAAGTTGCAGTATTGCAATGATCAAGTTGGCTCATGTTTTATAACAACTATTATTACATAGCCCCCCCATGTCAGTTGTTTTAAAACAGTTGACTGACTTAATGACCCGGACAACATTTTAAAGTATTACGGTTGTCCGGGATCTTTTTCGTTATTTTCCGGTAAAACACAACTCAATATTATATCTAACGTATTTATTTGCCACAGGATCAAAAAAGAATTTATTAAATTTTTATCCGCATTTTTAATTTTAGTGATTAATTACCCGTACTAAGCATTACCAACAGCATTAAAAGTATAATAATTGTCATTCTTCACAAATATGCATAATTATCGATTTATAAAACAAAACTCTAAGCTTTTTTGGCTTAGAGTTCTGATAAAAATTTCGGCGTCGACCTATTTTCCCGGGCCGTTTCCAGCCAAGTATCGTCGGCACTAGAGAGCTTAACTTCTGTGTTCGGGATGGGAACAGGTGGATCCTCTCTGTTATAGTCACCGAAAATTTTTTCTATTTAATTT
>JAAYFU010000027.1 GCA_012728095.1 Clostridiaceae bacterium | reverse complement strand
GCTCAGAATGACAAGAAGGGAGCGCTCGGGGTGACATTCTAAATAACCCTAAAGTATGGCGGGCTCTTAGCCGATAATTGTACTGTAGGAACAATTATCAAAGGAGCATAAACAATATGATAAGAGGGCTCTATACATCAGGTTACAGCATGCTTACCTTAAACAGGAAAATGGACGTAATATCCAACAACATGGCAAATGTGAACACCAACGGCTTTAAGAAAGATCATGTTGTATTTGAGGAATTCTCTGATGTATTGGCCAGGCGCTTCTTTGACGGCAGCGACAATTCGCCGCGACCGGTAAGAATAGGCAATATGACGTTATATAATGATATTGCCGAGGTGCATACCGACTTTACCCAGGGCACGCTGGAGAATACCGGCATCAGCACCGATGTTGCCATTGACGGAGATGATGGCGCCTTTTTCTGTATAGCTGTTCCTCAGGGCAATCAGTTCCTGGAGTATTACACCAGGGACGGTGGATTTAAAATTGATGCCGACGGTCGCCTTGTTACAAGGGACGGTTATCAGGTTATGGGGCAAAACGGCCCTGTTATACTGGAAGGTTCTGAGTTTACCATTACTAACAGGGGCGAAATAATACAGAATGGCGAAACTGTTGATTTTTTAAGAATCAGAAAATTTGAAAATCCTGAATCCTTAAGAAAATACGGCTTTAATCTGTTGACAGCGACGGCGGAAAGCCAGGATGGAGAGTTTGAAGGAATCATCCGCCAGGGTTTTGTTGAGCGCTCAAATGTTGACGCAATAAAAGAAATGGTGGACATGATTACGGTCTTAAGAGCCTACGAATCCAATCAGAAGCTTATTCAATACCAGGATTCAACGTTGGAAAAAGCCGTAAATGATATAGGAAAAGTTTAAAATCAAGAATCTATATAATAAATTTTAATGATAAATTTTACAGGACGTAAATAAAGGATAGGGATGTCCGGCAATAAAAAAAGGTGAAAATCCTATGATGAGAGCATTATGGACCGCAGCGTCTGGCATGAAAGCCATGCAATTCAATGTGGACACAATATCAAATAATCTTGCAAATGTTAACACAACGGGTTATAAAAAAGAAAAAGTAGAGTTTGAAGATATTCTGTATGTCTCAATGCAAAAAGCGTATTCGGCCGAAGACGCCCAGAGACCGGTAAACTTACAGGTAGGTCACGGTGTTGTTGCCAGGGCTACAGCAAGAGATTTTTCTTCCGGAAACCTGGAGCAGACCAATAACAAACTGGACATGGCGATTGAAGGTGTAGGCTTCTTTGCCGTGAGAGGAGTGGACGGAAACATATATTACACCAGGGACGGCAGCTTTAAGGTAGCGATGTCGGCAAATGGGAAAATGCTTACCAACTCCAAGGGATACCCTGTTCTGGATCAGGACGGTATGGAAATATATTTTGATAATGACATGTCCCTTTACGAGATTCAGCCGACAGGTGAGATCACTTATAAAGATCCTGAAACGGGAGTTGCCCTTCCTACAGGCCAGTACATAGGATTGTTCCAGTTTGAAAATCCCATGGGGCTTGAAGCCGTAGGCGGCAATATGTACAGGAGCAATTCAGCTTCAGGGGAGCCCATCCCTGACTTTGAGACAGAGAATCCCAGTACGATTCGTAATTATTTCCTGGAGTCATCGAATGTCCAGGTGGTAGAAGAAATGGTCAAGCTTATTATCGCGCAAAGAGCGTACGAGTTGAACTCCAAGGCCATTACCACATCGGATGAGATGCTGCAGACGGCAAATAATATCAGACGATAATCCTTTTTGCCACCGGCGATATGGGTTATGTTGATAAAGGTTGAAGTATGAAAATTGAAGGATTTGGACAGCTTAATTATACGGATCAAATAAAAGCCAGTCAGGCTCAGACTGATGCCGCCGAGTTTGAGAGTGTTCTAAAGAAAGCTTTTGACGAAGGCGATAAGAAAAAGTTAAAAGAAGCGTGCGATCAGTTTGAGGCCATCATGTTGCAAATGCTGTATAAACAAATGAAGGCTACTGTCCCTGAAGGCGGCCTCATGGAAAAAAGCACTGCCCGTGCTATGTTTGAGGATATGCTGGACGAGGCTCTCATGGAAAAAAGCAGCCACAGGGGTATCGGTATTTCTGACATGATGTACAGGCAGCTTAGCGCGCAAATGGATAGAACATATAAAATCCAGAAACCGGATATGGACGCTCCACTTAATGTAAATCCGGCTGAACCGGATAAGTTAGATTCCACTCAACCGGAAACAGAAGAGAATACAGAACCTGAAGTAAAACCATACGGAGCTGAAACCGTTGAAGATTAGGAGATTACAAATCGTAGTCCTTTTAATATTATCGATAACCGTTCTTTGGATTTTATGCCCTGCCATAGGCAGAAATATATCTGCCGAGGACGGGCATTACTCATGTAATGAACAAAATAATCAGGATTATGTCACCACCCCTGCCGTTACTCCCATAGCCAGTCCCATACCATCGAAAGAGCCGGAGCCGATTTATAAATATTACAGCATTACCGAAAACAAGGCAAATTTTAATCTTTCAATGCATGTACTGGAGATTGACCCTTCCAATCCTGATCTTGTTTTCAGGCCGGTTTTATCCCATAAAACTTTATTCGGTTATGAGTATTTGAGCGTAATGTACGACACCTGGCAGGCCAAAGCGGCTGTAAACGCCGGTTTTTCATATTCCAACGGCATGCTGGGAGGGCTTTTCGCAATAGACGGGGAGCTTTATACCCCTGCATCAGGAAATTATCCGGTATTGTTTTTAGACAAAGGAAAAGCTTACATAGAGGATGCTTCAAGCCGGGTATGGGTGGAAGGAGACGGTGTGCTATTGGATAATTTATTTTATAACCATTATTCCGAAAAAGAAGGCATATATGTTTTCACGCCTTTATACGGCACCATGAACAGGCTTGATGTGGAGCATTTGAACGCGTTTGTTTCAAATGGGGAAGTCAGGGGACTTATACTGAGAAACGAATCCTATGAAATACCAAAGGACGGATTTTTAATAAGCGCTATCGGCAAAAAAGCCAAAGCAAGGCTTGAAGAGCTTATAAAGCCGGGTATGGATCTTAACCTTAAATATGATATTTATAATGGAGAAAAAAGTTTCACCGGGTTTGATTGGGCTTACGAGTGCGGAAGCTGGATCCTAAAGGATCATGAGATTATTGTTCCTGAAAATGACGGATGGGTAGGAACCATGCAAACCCGTGTCCCGCGTACGGCTGTTGGTATAAAAGAGGACGGAACGGTGCTGTTTCTTGTGGCAGACGGCAGACAAAAAGGATTTAGCGACGGGCTTACCGGAAGAGAATTGGGACAAAAGCTTCTTGATTTAGGAGTAAAAGATGCCGTAAACCTTGACGGCGGAGCCTCTTCCGAAATGATAGTGGAGGGTAGGATAGTGAACAGCCCGTCAGCCGGCAGGGAGCGGATGTTGCCATGTGCATTTATAATTAAGTAACTTGTTTACTGAATGTTTATTTTAAGTGTCGGTGAAGGATCAACCATTCTTGTTATTCCGTGCTTTTTTGTAATCCTGAGCGCTCCCTTCCTGTCATTCTGAGCGTAAGCGAAGAATCTTATGTGCTAATACAAAGAGCCTGTTCAGAATAATAAATAAACAGTTATTATTCACTCATTTTTCCTATTTCAGGATCAGCATATTTATCACCTCAATATGAGCATAAGGTAATACCCAGGGCGATAGTCAAGAGCCTGTTTTCAATATATTTGTCTTCAATATGACAGGTGACATCCTTTATGTAACCCTGGTGAAGTGCTGCGAAGTAGAAGTGTATTATTCGTTGATGAAAAAGATTCTTCACTTCGCTTCGCTCGTTCAGAATGACATGCTTTCCTGAGTGGAGTACAACCACCTTTTATGTCACCCTGAGCGAAGCGCAGCGAAGACGAAGGGTCTTATATATTGACGTAAAAGATTCTTCATTCCGCTTCGCTCCATTCAGAATGACATAAGTGGAAAGATTCTTCGCTAACGCTCAGAATGACATAGAGGACGCTTAGAATGATATAAGGAACACTCAGAAAGACATAGGGGACGTGCAGAATGACAGAAGGTAGGTGTAGAACGATACTGAGATTGTCACCCTGAGTGAAGTGTTAGTGGAATAGAAGGATCTTATTCATCGATATAAAAAGAATGGGGTATTAAACCATTTGAAAATGCTTTATAATAGAAGCTGGATTATAAGTTAAGATTTAAGTTAAGTTTTAGCAGAGGAGAAGTTAGTATGGCAAAACGTGGATTTCCCATGGGCATGGGCGGTATGGGAGGAAATCTGAACAATCTTATGAAGCAGGCTCAAAAGATGCAGCAGGATATGTTAAAGGCCCAGGAAGAGCTTGCTGAAAAAACAGTGGAAGCCACTGTCGGGGGCGGAGCGGTTACGGTAGTCGCTACCGGCACAAAAGAAATTCGTGAGGTTCGTATTTCCAAAGAAGCGGTTGATCCGGACGATGTGGAAATTCTGCAGGATATGATCCTTGCTGCGGTAAACGAGGCTTTGAGACAGGCTGACGAGCTTGCTAAAAATGTTATGGGCGGAGTTGCCGGCGCCTTAGGAAACATACCGGGGTTATTCTAAATGGATTACTTTGCTTTACCGGTTCAAAAATTAATAGAAGAATTCGAGAAGCTGCCGGGCATAGGTCGAAAGACCGCTCAGCGGCTTGCTTTTCATGTTTTGAATTTACCGGAAGAAAGGGTCGTCGGCTTTGCCAAAGCGTTGGTTGACGCCAAACGAAAAATCAAAGACTGCTCGGTATGCCACAATCTTACCGACACCGATCCCTGCCGCATATGCAGCTCGGAAAAGCGGGATCACTCTGTTATTTGCGTTGTACAAAATTCAAGAGATGTTGTGGCTATGGAAAGAGTAAGAGAATACAAAGGGCTCTACCATGTCTTAAACGGTCTTATTTCGCCTCTGGACGGCACCGGGCCCGATGATATCAATATCAGGTCATTAGTTAAGCGGGTGGCAAACGGAAAGGTTTCAGAGGTGATTCTTGCCACCAGCCCCACTGTGGAAGGTGAAGCTACAGCCGTTTATATTGCCAAAATATTAAAACCGCTCGGAGTAAAAACCACCCGAATAGCCCAGGGCATCTCTGTGGGCGGAGATTTGGAGTATGCTGACGAGGTGACTTTGTACAAGTCGCTGGAAGGAAGAAGAGAAATTTGAAAGGGGCATCGTTATGAAGGTGCGAAAAGCTATAATACCCGCGGCCGGTTTAGGTACAAGATTTTTGCCGGCTACTAAGGCACAGCCAAAGGAAATGCTCCCAATTGTAGATAAACCCACTATACAATTTATTATTGAAGAAGCCATCGCCTCGGGAATAGAGGATATTCTCATAATTACCGGCAGAGGGAAACGAGCTATCGAAGATCATTTTGACAGATCCTTCGAGCTTGAGGAAGAGCTTAAGAGAAAAGGTAAGGAAGGCCTGTTGGAACAGGTCCGTCGGATCGCCGACTTGGCCAACATACATTATATTCGGCAGAAGGAGGCCAAGGGGCTGGGACATGCCATTTATTGCGCCCGGTCGTTTATTGGGAACGAACCCTTTGCCGTGCTTTTGGGCGATGATATTGTAGATGCTGAGGTTCCGTGTCTAAAGCAGATGATTGATATCTATAATGAATATAAAACATCCATTTTAGGTGTTCAGCATGTAGCCGTTGAGGATGTGTCCAAGTACGGAATAGTGGAAGGCAAACAGGTTGACCAGAGAGTATTTAAAGTAAAGACCCTGGTTGAAAAGCCCGAACCGGAACAGGCTCCGTCTAACCTGGCCATCCTGGGAAGATACATAATTACTCCCTGTATTTTCTCATACCTGGAAAAAGCAAAACCGGGGAAAAACGGCGAGATCCAGTTAACAGATTCTCTTTGTGAGCTGGCGAAAGCCGAGCCCATGTATGCCTATGATTTTATAGGCAGACGTTATGACGTTGGAAATAAACTGGGCTTTTTACAGGCGACGGTGGAATTCGCCCTGAAAAGGGAAGATTTACGCTCTGATTTTATGGCTTATTTAAAAGGTATTATAAAAGAATGACACTCTTTTGTGTCATTCTGAATGGAGCGAGGCGGAATGAAGAATCTTGCTCTAGTCTGTCATTCTGAGCGTCAGCGAAGAATCTTTCTGTGTTGACGTAAAAGATCCTTCGACTCCGCTAACGCTCCGCTCAGGATGACAGGTTAGGGAAGGCTGTGCTCCGCTCAGGATGACAAAATAGAGTACGCTGACGTTGCGCTCAGAATGACAAAAAGGTACACAGGATAAAAAATGCTCAGGACGACAAGTTCAGGGCTCATTACGCCCCAATAAAAGACACAAAATGAAAATGGGACAAGATAACCTGCCCTCTTGTCCCACTTACAGCCTTGCAAAGAATGATATGGCATTGTTCTCTATAAGAAGCTTGCCATACTCGTTGAGATATCCTTCCAGGAAATCCACATTTGACATTTTATCGGCATACTCGCTTAAAATGCTTTCAAACCTGTTCTGGTTCAAAATATTATTATCAATTGATGAAAGCACCAGGTAGTATGCGTTATCCAGGGAATAAACTTTGCTGCGGCCTTTGAACAAAGGCTCTATTGCAGCGCACAAAGAGCAAAGATCATCGAAGCTTTCCACCGAGTAAATCAACATGGTGGAACATATCGAGGAGCTCTTTTTCTTAACAGTCAGATCTTTCCGCCTGTATCTGTTCTTTATAAACTTCTGGAGACACTCAAAGTCGTTTTCATCTTCAATCCTGGTAATTGTAATTACAAAGCCCTGATCCACGTCCGATACGGCTTCAATGCAAAGCTGGGAATCGTGAGCGTCAAAGCCAAGCTCGATTTCTGCCTGCTCCATGAGATCCCAGAATAACTCCTGGGTTTCAGGCGAGTTATAGCTGAACGCGTCAAGATCAATGTCGCGTTCTTCCAGGTCATCATAGGAGACAAAAATCCTTATTCTGTTTTCTCCGAATCTTTCTATTTTCATATTACTTTCCTTTTCTATGCTTATTATCTGTATAATCAGTATATTTTCTTAAATTGCTTAATGTTAACCCTCTTTTTCTCTTATTTCTATTATACTTATAGTATCGTCAAAAGAGAAGTAACAAATTATGATATATATTATATAATTAATGTAGTATTTAGCAAGCAAAAAATTTACTGAAAAATTTTTTTATACCATAAAATTATTCCTAGTGTATAATCAAAGAAGGATATTTTAATTATTACCAATTATTTATACACAATTAGGTAAAATGAAACAATTTTTTTGAGGTAAAAATATGCTAAAGATTATATTAGCTTCTTCTTCCCCCCGAAGAATAGAGCTGCTAAGACAAATTAGGCTTGACTTTGAAATAATACCGGCTAATATTAAAGAAGAATTTGAAGAAAATATCGAACCTGGGAAATATGCTTCGGAAATATCAAAGCGGAAAGCCATGGCAGTAGCCGAAAAAGTTAAAGGAAAATACAACAGTGACACATATATTTTAGGAGCAGATACAATCGTTGTAATTGACAACATTATCCTGGGAAAACCGGATGATAAAAGCCATGCGCACAGTATGCTCAGACTCCTGGAGAACAGGTGGCATGAAGTAATCACAGGATTAACGTTGATAAATGCTGAAACGTTAAAATGTATTACGGAGACTGAAATTACAAGGGTAAAGGTTCCTGCTTTTTCAAAGGGATTTTTGGAAAACTATCTCGCTTCGGATGAGCCTTATGACAAAGCAGGCAGCTATGGCATTCAGGGTGCCGGGAGTCTTATGGTTGAACGAATAGAAGGCTGTTATTTCAATGTTATGGGATTGCCTTTATACAGACTTTCAAAAATGCTTGAAAATGAAGGGTATAAAGTTTTATCATGGATTTAAGGATTGAACCGAACACCAAATGACATAATACTAAACGTAGAAGTCGATTGTAAAGGAGATAAAATATGGGCTTATTTACAAAGGAAATTGGAATTGACCTTGGTACGGCAAACATATTGGTATACCTTAAGGGAAAGGGGATTATTCTTAGAGAACCCTCAGTGGTAGCTGTTAATAACCATACAGGACAAGTCCTGGCAGTCGGGCTTGATGCGAAGCAGATGATAGGAAGAACACCCGGTAATATTACTGCCATTCGTCCTTTAAAAGATGGGGTTATCGCAGATTTTGAAACAACACAGGGCATGCTGAAATATTTCATGAGAAAAGCTGTAGGAAGCAGCCCGTTATCCAAGCCAAGGGTTGTGATATGTGTGCCTTCCGGCGTAACCGAGGTTGAAAAAAGAGCCGTAGTGGATTCTGCCATGTCGGCAGGGGCAAAGGAAGCCTATTTGATCGAAGAACCCATGGCTTCGGCAATAGGCGCGGACCTGCCGGTAGCTGAGCCTTCGGGCAGCATGGTGGTTGATATCGGCGGAGGAACCAGCGAGGTTGCGGTTATCTCCCTCGGCGGCATAGTGGTCAGCCGTTCATTGAGGATTGCCGGGGACGAGTTTGATGACGCCATAATTCATTATATTAAAAAAGAATACAATCTCATGATAGGCGAGAGAAGCGCCGAAGATATAAAGATAAAAATAGGCTCAGCCTATCCCGCTGAAAAAGAAGAGACATACAGGGTTAGCGGCCGTGACCTGGTTACCGGACTTCCTAAAGAGCTGGTAGTTTCCAGTGAAGAGATCCGGGAAGCTTTAAGAGAACCGGTTAACTCGGTTGTAGAGTCAATTAAGTATACTCTTGAAAAGACACCTCCCGAATTGGCCTCCGATATTATGGAAAGAGGTATAATGCTTACCGGAGGCGGAGCGTTGCTGAAGGGGCTGGACAAACTTATATCAGTGGAAACAGGCATACCCGTGTTTATAGCTGCGGAACCTCTGGACTGTGTTGTTCTGGGAACAGGAAAGGTTCTGGAGGAGCTGGATACGCTCAGCAGCGTGTTGCTGTCATCAAAGAGGAAATAGCCCGACGTAAAGGTGCATAGGGGAGGGGGGAATCCCTTTTGAGGAGGATTTTGTCCAACAAGATATTTATTCTTGTTCTGGTTATAATTATTCTACTTACCCTTGTGGCTCTGTCGCATAGTGAGAAAAGTGGAATAAATATAATCGGGAATATAATAAGCGTTCCTACAGCTCCGCTGCAAAAAGCTTTTACTTTTGTGGACGAAAAAATCGGCGAATTCTTCGGATATTTTGAGGATGTAAAGGAAACGAAAAAGGCTAACGAGGAACTTTTGAAAAGAGTTAACGAGCTTGAGAGACAGCTTCTTGATTTGGACAGATTGAAAAAAGAAAACAAGGAATTGAGAGAAGCCCTCAATTTTAAAGACCAGTATGATGAATATGAATTTATCGGATGCAGCATAATCGCCAAGGATCCGGGCAACTGGTTTGAGGTATTTACCATAAACCGTGGGATGAAGGATAATATTACACCGGATTCTCCTGTCATTACTGCCTATGGTTTGGTTGGGAGGGTATCTAAAACCGATCTTACAACCTCCCGGATAATATCTATTATTGATATAGACAGTACCGTAAGCGCAAGACTGTCGAAATCCCGTGACCTTATTGTAGTCAGAGGTGATGTGGAGCTTAAAGGAAAAGGATTATGCAGGGCAGATTACATACCGCCCAACGCCGATGTTATGCCGGGAGACACAGTTGAAACCTCGGGCATCGGAGGAATTTATCCGAAAGGAATTATTATCGGCAAGGTGGTCAGTGTTATCAGCAACGAAGGCCAGTACGATTCTTATGCAGTTATTGAACCTGTTGTTGATTTTAAGCGCCTGGAGGAGGTAATAGTTCTAAAAAAGAAATAGCGGGAAAGCTAAGAGGAGATTTATGAGATACAGAGTTATGGCAGCCGCTGCACTCATTTGGATAACTGCCTTTTGCCAAAGCACTCTATTGGAATATCTTGAAGTCTTTAACGTAAGGCCGAATATATTGATTGTCCTTATGGTTATAGTGGCTCTGCTCAGAAGTGTAGTTGAGAGCGCTACCATGGGGCTTTTGTTTGGTCTTACCATGGATATTTTAATGGGTAAAACGCTGGGTTGGTATGCTCTGTTATTCTTTTTAGTGTCAATTCCCATATCCATGATTAATGATAAACTGTACAGGGAGAAATTCCTTGTTTTAGTTACCTTCGCTTTTTCTTCCACGGTTATAATTGAAACCACGTTCTTCCTTATTATTTTTATGTTCAAAGATTATAGCCATTTGCCTTATATGTTCGGTACCGTTATAGTACCCGAAGCTGTATATAACAGTATCCTGATTTTACCGCTTTTTAAACCGGTCAGTAAGGCATACAATCTGCTTGACAGTGTTGACAGAAGGAGGAACAGGCTGGCGTCATGAATAATAACATGAACAATAAAGAGGAAAAGAAACATGAAGGTCTGGACAGATACATAATCATGGCTTTGTTCATTCTTATAGCGGCAATCGCTATAATCTACAATCTTGCCAAGATTCAGATAGTAAACGGTCAGAATTACAGGGATGAAGCGATTTACCGCCTTTCTGCCAAGGGTGTGATATATCCCAAGCGGGGAGATATTTATGACAGAAACGGTGTACCCATTGCCGGAAGCCGTATGGGCTACTGTGTTCAATATGTGGATGTAAAGATGCCCAACGAGGAAAAAAACCGGATGCTCCTGGAATTGATCAATATACTGGAGCAGGATGGAAAAGTAATAAAAAGCAGGTTAAACAATTATTTAGGGTTTAATCCCATCAGGTTTCTTACCGAAAATCCGGAGAATTTTATTAATACAATAGTTGTAAATAAAGAAGATGCAGATTTTATTATTACGGCAGACCAGGCATTTGATTATTTGCGGAAAAAAACCTTTGAAATAGATGCGACATATACCGATGAGGAAGCCTTTAAAATTATGCAGCTTCGTTATGAGATTCTGCTCAGCCAGCCTCAGATAAATAATCCTCTGATAATTGCCGACGATGTTTCGGCAGAAACCATGAGCCAGCTGGAAGAAAGAAGCTTTGAGTTAAGAGGGGTAACCACCTTTATTAAACCTTACAGGGAGTATTACGAGAATGCCAGGATTGTATCCCATGTTCTGGGCTATGTAGGGATAATTTCCCAGGAGGAAATGGAAAGATACAATAAGGAACTTGAAGGTGTCGAAGGCAGTGTTCCCTATATAGCCAGCGATATAGTCGGAAAAATGGGTATTGAAGCGGCTGCTGAGCCGATACTCCGGGGCATAAGGGGAGAGACTTTCCGCGAAGTTGATGAAAACGGCAAAACAACGGCGTCATATGTGGAAAGGCCGGCTGTTCCTGGACAGGACCTTTACCTTACTATCGATTTGGATCTTCAGAGAGTGGCAGTTGAATCATTGGAACGCAATATTAAAAGAATCCGGCAAATTGAGCATAAGAAGAATTTCAAAGATGCCAATGCGGGCGCTGTTGTCGTCATGGACGTAAATAACGGAGAAATCCTGGCAATGGCCAGTTATCCGGATTTTGACCCCAGAGTTTTTCTTGAGAATAATGTAGAGGCTATAAATGAATTGTGGAACAATCCGGACGCTCCGGTGGTTAACCGCGCTACTTCCGGGAATTATGCCCCAGGTTCAACCTATAAACCACTGGTTGCCATTGCCGCCCTGGAAAGCGGTGTGATTACGCCCAGCACCCGAATCAATGTTCCATATAAGGAAGAAATAGGGAACATGGTTTTTACCAATAACGGAGGTAATCAAGGCAGAATAAACCTGGAACATGCGCTTGAGACTTCCAGTAATATGTTCTTCTACAAGGTCGGAGTACAAACAGGCATTGATAATATTGTAAAATGGGCAAAAATATTCGGGTTTGGCAGAAAAACCGGGATTGAGATAGGGGAGACCATTGGTTCCATCGCTTCAAAGGAATATAAAAGGCAGTATTTTGGCGAGGACTGGTATCCGGCAAATACAGCAATGGCGGCGATTGGCCAGCTGTATAATGCCTTTACTCCCATTCAGCTTGTAAACTATGTAAGTACGATTGCGAACGGCGGTAAAAAATTTACTCCTCATCTTATTAAAATGGCCGTGGATCAATTCGGAACAATAACCTATGAACCGCCTAAGGATTATGAACAGCTTCCTGTTTCTCAAAAAAACCTGGATGCCGTTAAAAGAGGGATGATAGCTGTCGTTAACTCGGAGGACGGTACCGCGGCAAATCAATTCAAGGATTTTCCTTTTGATGTTGCCGGTAAGACGGGAACCTCGGAGACAGGACGTGAAGCAACCGAATCTTCCAACGGACTTTTCGTGTGCTATGCGCCGTATGAAAAGCCCGAAATAGCAATAGCCGTAGTGGTAGAACACGGTGTATGGGGACGTGAAACAGCCCCTATATGCCGGGATATAATGATGGAATATTTCCGGTTAAATAAGGAAAGGCAGAGCAAAGGGGTTTACAATAGCGAAGATACCATTGAAATTATTTGGTAGAGAGGAAGAATCAGCAATGGAACAGGAGACAAAAGGAATTGTATTTAAAGGAAATTCTGAGGGGCTTGTTATTGTGATTCCCGAAGAATATGATTTTGAAAAAGCAAAGAGCGAGATTGAGGACAAAGTGGAGAACGCGGCCAGGTTTTTCAAGGGGGCCAGGCTTCATGTAACCTACAGGGGAATAACTTTAACCGCCCGGGAAGAAGAAGAGATAAAATCCGTGCTGGATAAAAAAAGCGGGGCTGTCATCGAGAGTTTTTCAAAAGAAGAGGATACGAAAAATAAACCTCTCATATCCAGGAACATGACAAAATCGGCGGTTCCCACAAGAAAAACCTTTTTCTCCAACAATGATGAAGAACCCTGTAAATTTGTGAGGAATACCGTACGGAGCGGGACCCGTATTGAATTTGACGGGAGCGTTGTAGTATTGGGGGATGTGAACCCGGGGGGAGAAATCATCGCAAGCGGCAATGTGATCGTTTTGGGAACATTGAGAGGAATGGTACATGCAGGATCCCAGGGAAACAGGGAAGCGTTTATATATGCGCTTAATCTTAAACCGACCCAGATCCGTATCGCTGAGGTTATTGCCCGTATGCCCGAAGAGGAGGAAGAAAATGACGGCATACAACCGGAAATGGCAAAAATAACAAACGGTGTTATTGAAGTGGTCCAGTTTTAGAAAAGTGGCGCGGGCCAGTTGTTTCATTGACTTTTATACGGAAAAAAGATAATATTAACATTAAGATACAATAAACGGAGGATATATACATATGGGTGAGGTTATAGTTATTACATCCGGCAAGGGTGGTGTAGGAAAAACAACCACAACGGCTAATATCGGGACAGGGATGGCTTTACTGGGCAAAAAGGTTGTACTTATCGATACCGATATAGGCCTTAGAAACCTTGACGTAGTTATGGGCCTTGAGAACAGAATAGTATATGACATAGTCGATGTAGTGGAAGGTACATGCAGACTTAAACAGGCTCTTATAAAGGACAAACGATTTGATGGTCTGTACCTGTTACCTGCCGCACAAACAAGGGATAAAAATTCAATCTCACCCCCGCAGATGGTCAACCTCTGCGATGAATTAAGGAAAGAATTCGACTATATTATTGTTGATTGCCCCGCCGGTATCGAGCAAGGCTTTAAAAATGCCATAGCCGGCGCAGACAGAGCCATAGTGATCACCACTCCGGAAGTTTCGGCGGTTCGTGATGCCGACAGGATTATAGGCCTTCTGGAAGCCAATGAGTTAAGAAATCCGCAATTGATTGTAAATCGTGTTCGTCAGGATATGGTAAAACGCGGTGATATGATGTCGATAGAAGATATTATAGATATTCTGGCAATCGGGCTTATTGGAGTTGTTCCCGATGATGAGAATATTATTATTTCCACCAACAAAGGCGAGCCTGCGGTGAATGACAAAAAGTCCCTGGCCGGACAGGCATACAGAAATATTACCAGGAGAATTTTAGGTGAGGATGTTCCTTTTATGGATCTTAATACTCCTGACGGAATTCTCTCAAAGATGAAAAAATTATTTGGCTTTAAGCCGGCTTAAGGAGTGTGCGGGAGATGTTAGATTTATTCAGGCTTTTAACGAGGAAAAAGGAATCGTCAAAGGATGTCGCAAAGGAACGTCTGAAACTTGTATTGATTCACGACAGGTCCAATGTATCGCCGCAGTTTCTGGAAATGGTGAAAAGTGAGATAATAAAGGTAATTCAGAATTATATGGATATTGATGAAGAAGCTCTGGATATCCAATTAACCAAAACCAGCAGCGAAGACGGGGAAAGAGTTGTGCCGGCGCTAGTGGCCAATATCCCTATAAAGGGCATGAAGAACGCCGGAAGATGACAGCCTCTGGGGTAGGTGGAATTAATGAATATAGCTCTTATTGCGCATGACAATAAAAAAGAGCTGATGGAAGCATTCTGCATTGCATATAAGTATATTCTGTCAAAGCATAAGCTTTTTGCGACAGGCCGAACGGGTGCTATCATTTCTGAGGCTTGTGGCCAGGAGGTTTTTACCTTGGATTACGGACATCTGGGAGAAGAACAGATAATTGCCCGGGTGGCGTATAATGAGATGGATTTAGTCCTCTATTTTGCTGACCCTGATGAGATTGATAACAGCGGCCTGATAGAGCTTTTGGCCCTGTGCGATCGGAACAATATCCCGATTGCGACAAATCTGGCTACCGCAGAGGTTTTGATAAACGGGCTTCAACGCGGAGATTTTGAATGGCGTGAACTTGTTAAAAAATGATTATTTTTGTTCATATATAACGTATGGTCCCTCATATGATTAAAGAGTAGAAGAATACGAGGGGCGTACGTTAATGTCTCAAGCTACGGAAGTTAATAGACAGGACAGGTATAAAAGCTACATACCAAAGCGAAGAGTAGGTTTTTACGATTTTGGTGACAACTTTTCCACAGAAAACAGAACAGAGCAAAGTTCCATCCAGTACGGCACAGAGAATGTAAGCCCTTTTAAGGATAAAACTTATGAGGGCTTTTTAGGCTATGGACGTTTGTCCGATGATAACAATAAATACACCTCTTCTTACAATGCTTCTGATCGTCCCGGTAATCGAGGATTTCCAACCAGCGCCGAATTAATGCGGCATGATGAAGAAAAAGGCGGCGGGTATCATACTTCACGCTATAGATCGTATCCATATCTGTCAGGCCTTGCAGGCCGTATAGACACAAGCGTTTATAACAGGAAACGCCCTTCCTATTATGGGATGTCAAACCGTACTGCAATCGAGGAAAACAGGGCTACTTTACTTGCCGTGAAAATAATAAAACAAGCTTTGGCCTGCTTTGCCATCTTAGGGGTTATAGTGTTTTTACAGCAGAGGACGACCGATACCGCCGGCGCATTAATCTTTATCAAGAACCAGGTGGTAGATAATCATGTAGAGGTAAGCGGCCTGATTTCCGGAGTTCAGAATATTATAACCGAATGTGCAAAAATTTTCGGAGGATCACCCTGATAAACATTATCCTGGCATGCATATCAGCAATATTGATACACGAGGGATTTCATATAATATCATCCCGCCTTTTCGGAGTTGCGCTGTATTCATTTAAACCGTCCATAGTAGGAATACGGGCGCAGCTTAAAGGTTCGTACAGTTTAAAAAAACAGATGGCCGTATTTTTGGCGGGACCTTTTGGAAATTTCATTGCAGCGGCATTGTTAATAAATACAAAAGGGTTTTTGTTAAATTTATGCGAAGCAAACGCGGCAATAGGTTTTTTTAACCTGCTGCCACTGTATCCGTTAGACGGAGGCCAAATTTTTATTATAATCTCTTATAAGTTATTGGGAAGCAGGCGAACCCTCAGGATCGCAAAAAAACTTTCGCTGATAATAAAGATTTGCCTCTTTATTGCAGGTATTTTGCAGGTGGTGTTGTATGTTAATCCGAGTCTGTTGACGGCGGCTTTATTCCTTCCGGGTGAAAAGCTTCTTGAGGAGACGATTGGTGTTATGAGACTGGAGAACTTGTTGAACCGAAAGCAAAGAATTAAAAAGAAGAAACTATATCCGGCGAAAGTATTTGCAGCAATGTATGACTGTTCTCTGCTGGATGTTGTTCAAAGGCTGGATTATGATTGCTTTCATATTATCTATGTTTTAAACGAGGACATGGAAATAATAGGGCGTATTACGGAACAGGATATAATAAATGCCATTCAGAATTTCAACCATGCCAACAAGTTATATGATGTGTTAAGGGATATAATGTGATATCATGTTCATTAAGACAGCCAAAGCCCACCAATACATACAGCATCATTTTTCCATTCAAAGGCCATATATCTATACTGTATAATATTATTTGAAATGTAATATTCTGAAGATTGCGGTCGTGCAAGCAGTATTTTATTTATGGGGGTTACATGTATAACAGAAGAATCTATGCGATAGCAGGTGCTCTTGTACTTTCGTTGATTGCCGCTGGAATTCTGGCAGTTTATATTGTAAAAAACACGCCAAACATGACGGAAGTTGCTCCTTTCGATACTTCGCAAACCAATCTGGTTATAGGGGGCGAGTGGATAAGGGAAACATACCCTCCTGTCCTGGCAGAGGGAAGAATCCTGTTGCCTTTTGATACAATCAAGACATATATCGATCAATACATATGGTACGATGAGGCTCTTAAACAGATCATAGTAACTACCCGGGACAGAGTTATCAGAATGAAAACCGGCAGCCTGGACGCGCTTGTCAATGAAAAACCAATGGAGCTTATGTTTCCGGCTGTCGAAGAAAACGGAACGCTATATCTTCCGATTGAATTTCTCAAGGAATTCTATGGTATAAATGTCCGGTACATACAGAGCAATGATGTTGTAGTCATAGATTTCAACAACCAGGTGTACAGAACGGCATGGCCTGTTAACGCAAAGACATACGTTAGAAAAGGAATGAGCATTCACGAGCCCATTGTGAAAAAGTTTGAAGGTCACGGCGAAAAAGGCCTTGATGTGGAACGCACTTTGGAAACGAGCCTCACGGTATTTGACGAAAAGGATGAATGGTACAGGGTAAGAGCCTATGACGGCACGCTGGGCTATGTAAAAAAAGATGAAGTGATAGTTACGGGAAAACAGTATTTTATCGAAGATGAGGAAACAAACGTTAATCCTGTTTTAACCGAGGGCAAGATAAACCTTGTTTGGCATATGACTTATTCTAAAAGCCATATGAAGCTTTCGAAAGAAACCGCTCCGGGAATAGATGTCATATCCCCGACATTCTTTGAAATTATAGACAGGAAGGGAACTATTAAAAACAGGGCGACCCCTGAGTATGTGGAAGAAGCCCACAGAAACGGGTGGCAGGTTTGGGCGTTGTTCTCAAATGCTTTTAACGATATTGAAGGTACCAGTATAATTCTGAATAATTCCGATATAAGACAGGAAGTAATACGCAATATTTTGGCTTATGCGGCTCTTTACAAGTTGGACGGAATAAACCTGGACTTTGAAAATATGTACAAAAGCGATAAGGATGCATACACTCAGTTTGTCAGGGAATTTTATCCCTTAGCCAGGGAACAGGGGCTGTATGTTTCTGTTGATGTGTCTGTACCAGACGGAAGCGACACGTGGTCCAAATGTTATGACAGGAAAGCTCTGGCAGAAAGTGTGGATTATATCTGCCTTATGACTTACGATCAGCACTGGAGTTCAAGTCCCAAGGCCGGATCAACGGCAGAGCTTCCGTGGGTGGAGGAAAACCTTCAAAAAACACTGGCAGAAGTCCCTGCTGAAAAACTGCTATTGGGAGTGCCTCTGTACACAAGACTTTGGGCCTTGGAGAAAACCGAGGAAGGGTCAAAATTGTCATCGACTGTCCTGAACGTGGCAACAGCCTGGGAAAAGCTTGAGGAATACGGCGCGGCGGCAGCATGGAACGATATTTCGGGTCAGTATCAGACTACATTTGAAAAGGACGGAAAAGTATATCAAATGTGGATCGAGGATGAAGACGCAGTGAATATGAAGACATCATTGGTGCATAAATATGATTTGGCCGGCGCATGCGTATGGGCATCCAATTTTGCTAATGAAGAGGTATTTAAGGTGTTTGAACGAAACCTGAAGCAAATAAGCAGTTATGAGGAATGGAAAGAATCCTTCAGCCAACCAATGGCGAAAAAATGAAAGGAAGAGTGTCATCCTGAGCGGAGCCGAAGGATCTTGAACTAACATGATAAAAACCGGAAGAATTATGCATATGCCTTCTATTGCTTAGAAAAAACTGCTATGTTAAAATAAATGCATTGTTTATTTAGGGATGAATTTATGGAAAAGGTCAACGATATACCCGCAAGCCCAATGGATTTTATTCTGTTTCCGGTTTGGGTGCATAAAAAGTTATCAATAAATATAACAGGTTTAATCTTTGCTTTTCTTTTTGTTGGGTCTTATGATTTGTTTTTTAATAAAAATCTTGTTAAAGAGGGTTTTTTTGAAGGCACGCCCGGTCTTCTCATATTGAGGCTTTTCCTGTTTCTTGTTTTTGCCCTGCTGGTGGGTGCCATTGACGTAATATGCACTATGTTGCCTATTTCAGAGCTGGCAATTATGATAGGAAAACGCAGCGAAAAATATGTGAGCAGCGGCCTTCCGGTTATTCTGATGAAATCATATTCGGTTTCTCATTTGCTTTTCATAATACCTACGGCAGCTTTTGTTTATTCCGGAGTGAACTGGAACCTGGTGGATATGAATTCCACACCCCAAATCCGCCTGCTTTTTGCGGTACTTGTTACCCTGTTGAGCTTTATGCCTTTTTTCCAGCTTGGAGTTATATACAGAACCATAAGCATAAGAACCCGCATACAGGTTTTCGGCAAACTCATCCTAATTCTCTCTACATATTTCTGGATGAACTTAAGCGGCAGCGCAGTAATGTTTTTTGTTTCGATTTTCCAGGATATACTTTTTAAAATAAATTGAAGTATCAAAGGTCCACGTCTGAATGTTTCCTTCATACGTGACTTTCCGGAAGATAATTGTTATACTTATATGACAAACAAGAATCCTATACGAATGATCCCGTATGGAGGAAAGTACCATGTCACTTGAAAATGTTAAAAAATATTTTGAGAAGGCAGGGTTAGCCGACCGAATAATAGTATTCGAGGAGTCCAGCGCAACCGTAGAACTGGCTGCGCAGGCAATTGGCTGCGAAACGAAGCAAATTGCAAAATCTTTGTCTTTTTTGGTGGACGGTTCGCCAATAATCATTATTGCGGCAGGCAATGTAAAGGTAGACAATCAAAAATTCAAAACGGCATTTCATCAGAAAGCGAAGATGATTCCAGGAAATTTGGTCGAAGAATACATCGGGCATGGTCCGGGAGGCGTGTGTCCATTTGCTGTTAAACCGGATGTAGTAATCTATATGGACGTGTCACTTAAGCAGAATGAAATAGTATACCCTGCCGCAGGCAGTGAAAACAGCGTGGTTAGATTATCTCTTAAAGAATTGGAACAACTTTCGAATCCCAAAGGTTGGGTAGACGTATGTAAATATGCGTAAAATTTATCCATTTCAACAATGTTACCCGTTCGGGGGCCTTTCCTCCGAAGCAAACCGGCTTATCTCCATGAGAAACCTTGCTTCCGCCTACCGATATCATCCCGGGCGCAGCAACCCCCAAATGTCATCCTGAGGGTCGCGCAGCGCATTACCCCTTACTGTCATCCTGAGCGGAGCCGAAGGATCTTGAACGTCAACGCAAAAGATTCTTCGCTGACGCTCAGAATGACAAATGAGGGCTTGATTCTTCATTCCACTTCGCTCCATTCAGAATGACAGAGGGAGATGTTTTATTTTATCAAATGTAATATTTAATATTGACTTTAACAATATTATAGTATATCTTTAATATTGTTAAAGGGGTGGTTTTGTGGCAATAGAAGTCGTACCCGAATGGATGACAAATCTTGACGATGAAGATGTATCATTTATAAAGAATTTTATAATGGCATCCGGGTCTTTGAAAGAGATAGCCAAACAATATAATGTAACTTATCCGACCGTAAGGCTCAGGCTTGATAAGCTGATACAAAAAATTCAAATCAGCGAAAACACTGCAAATGAACCTTATATTGCTTTAATAAAGCGTCTGGCGGTTAATGAAAAAATAGATTTTGAAACGGCAAAAATTCTCATCAATGAATATAAAAAAATAAGACAGGAGGCAAAATAAAATGCATTTTCCGATAAATACCATTATACTTTTACTGATACTTGCGATTGTAATCGCGCTGCAATTGTTTTTATCGAAAAAGGAGAATAAATGGCTTGGATTGATATTGCCGGCGATATTTTTTATCTACTCTCTTCTCATGGTTTTCAATATTGTGGTCTCTGACGATATGACCGCGTGGGATATCTTCAGTATGATAGGGTCCGCGTTTTTACTTACCAATATACCGACAATTATTTTACTTGGAATATACCTGGCCTGCCGTGAAAAAATAAAAAGGAATGCCGAACTTAACAAGATGAATATTCAGGATTTATGATCTCAACATAAAGACTGACTGACCGATTAATGTAGAATCATGACGGTCATAACGGCTTGAAAACTACGTTCAAAGAATGTATAATAATATATGCATTTAGGGTAAATGCATATTATACGTCCCGTTAGTCTAATGGATAAGACGATGGATTCCGGTTCCATTGATATGGGTTCGATTCCTATACGGGACGCCAGCTTTGAGTACAGACTTGATATAGTCTGTGCTCTTTTACTATATCAATGGGTGTTTTTATGAGTATACGATGCGGGATAGATATTATAGAGCTTGATCGGATATCAAAAGCCCTCAGTGACGGAGAAAGTTTCAAAAACAAGGTCTTTACACAGAGAGAAAGGGATTATTGCGATAGCAGGGGAAAAGGCTCGGTACAGAGCTATGCCGCCCGGTTCTGCGCGAAGGAGGCAGTGGTAAAGGCTCTTGGTACCGGTATTTCAAAGGGCATTTCCCACCAGGATATTGAGATATTAAATGAAGAGAACGGAAAACCAAAAGTGGTTTTACATGGAGAAGCCGAGCGGATTTTTAGGGAACTGGGTGCAAAGGCAATAGATATAAGCCTTACCCACAGCCGTGATTATGCAGCGGCTCAGGCTGTGATTCTTACGGGGGAGTGAAGGGATTGGGAATCATAAAATTTGTTCATTGCGCGGACGTTCACCTTGACGCGCCTTTTCGGGAGCATGGCAGGGGGGCATACGGTGATACCAGAAGAAAAGATATCAGGGATGCTTTTTTAAATATATTAAAGAAAGTGAAAGAAGAAAACGCAGATTTTCTTTTAATAACAGGAGATCTTTACGAGCATGGCTCGGTTACGAAAGGCACAATGGAATGGCTTCATATGGTGCTTTCGGAAACAGCGGTACCCATTGTAATTATTCCCGGAAATCATGACCCATACCTTTTAAACTCCTGGTACAGGAACTGGCAATGGCCTTCCAACGTTACGATCCTGACGCCGGAGAATCCGAACCTGGTACTTGAAAACTTAAATGTACATATTTACGGTATGGGCTTTTCAAATTTTAAGGAAGGCAAACCTGACTTATCGGAGATAGCAAAGCCCAAAGAAGACTTATTTAATATATTCATGTTCCACGGCACCCTGGATATGGATTTTTCGGGCAATGATTACAAACCGGTAACATCCGGGGAGCTGGAAGCGTTGGGTTACGATTATTACGCCCTTGGGCATTTCCATAATTCCAGGAACGATTACCCGTTAAAAAACGCATATAACCCGGGAAGCCCCGAACCCCTGGGATTTGACGAGACTGGCGAGCACGGGGCCTTTTTGGTGACGGCCGAAAAAGTTCAGGGCAGGGCAAGTCTTAAGGTTGAGAGATTCAATACGTCTATCAGGTCTTATCATGATGAGGATTTAAATATAACCGGACTTAAGACCCTTGAAGAGGTCAAAATGAAGATTCTTGCGCTTTTGGAGAGATTTAATCCGGAAAGAGACATAATTCGTATTAACCTTAAAGGCCGCACCGAACTTTCCCTGGATGAGGAAATTCTAACTTCTCTTTTTGAGGGAAACTTCCTGTATATGAAAATACGCAACAATACCAGTAAAGCTTTTGATATTGAGAGTTTAGAAAAGGATTTATCCCTTAAGGGAGCTTTTGTAAGAGAAATGAAAGCCCGCATCCAAAACGTTACCGACCAACTGGAACAAAACCCGGATAATCCGGATCTTAAAAGAGAAGAAAAAATATTAACCCTGGCCTTAAACTACGGGCTTGAAGTTCTTCAAACCGGTAAAATCGAATGGGTGAGCGAATAGCAGGAGTGGGGAAATGAAAATAAAACTACTGGACATTAAGGGGTTCGGAAAATTCAATAAACTTAGAATAGAACCTAAAGAGGGATTTAACATCATATTCGAGGCCAACGAGTTAGGCAAATCAACTCTGCAGACATTTATCCGTGCCATGCTTTACGGACAGAAGGGAGGCAGAAGATTAAAGGACGGCAGCCTTCCTCCCCTTAAGCATAATAAACCATGGAACAGTGATCAATATGCCGGAATCCTGGAATATACCCTGGATAACGGCAAATCCTACAGGGTGGGCAGAAATTTTGATAAAGGCACCACAAATATCTACGATGACGGAGCCAATAATTTGACAGGAACTTTTCCGATCGACAAAGAAAAAGGCCCTATGTTTGCCGAAGAGCATTTGGGGATAGATGAAGCAGCATTTGAGCGGACCGCTTTTATCGGTCAGCTTCGGTGCGTTATAGACGATGAAGGAAAGAAGAACCTGATTAATAAGCTTTCCAACCTTAATTCCACCGGCAGCGAAGATATTTCTTTAACGGAAGCCCTGAAAGCATTGGATTCCACACTGCTTGAAAAAGTGGGAACTAAAACGTCCACAACCCGTCCGTTAAATAAGATAAACAATATCCTGGCAGAGCTGGAACAAAAGAAGACAGAGATAGAACAGAAAAATAACAGCTTTATGGAAACCGTCCTGGAACTGCGAAGGCAAAACAGCATTTTGGACGAGCTTAATTTGCAACTTGACGGGTTGTATATAAAAAAGGAGTCTATGAAAACCTCCAAACTGTTGTCGTTGCGAAAAGAACTGGAGGATCTTATCTCACAAAGGAACATAATAGAAAAAAGTCTTGAGGAAAGCGAAAGAAATATTGATAAACTGAAAAACTATGAGAATATTTCCATCGAAGAAGTTTCCGAAATTTCAATGATGCTCCGGGAAGAAAAGCAGGTTGAGGAAATGCTTCAGCTGGAGCAAACCAGGCTGGCAGAATTCCGGGAAAAATGCGACGAATTATCGGATACACTGGAGCCTGAGGAACTGTTTGAAAAAAAGGTAGGGGAAGTCCAGGAAGCCATTAAGGCTTATAATGAATTTAAAGAGCAGGAACGGGAAAAGACGTTAAAACACAATTTGCCTGTTAAACACAAGCGCAGTTGGATGCCTTTTATTATCCCTGCAGGGCTGCTTTCCTCGATACTGTTGTTGTTAAAATACTATCACAGCCAAAATCCGCTTATATTAGGCGCAAGCATAGGTATAGCCGTTGTTACGGTAATAATACTGTTTATTAATAACATAAGACAGAATAATGCCAAAACAATAGTGTACAGCGCGGCCGAAGAGCTCAACAGAATCCTGCAAAAAGCCGGTTTTGCCGATATGACTGATTATGTCAGGTACAGGGAAGACCAGGTAAAGAAAAGAGAGCTGTACAATAACTATAAAAAGCAGTACTCGGACACAAAAGAGCGTATAGAAAGCCTTATTGCGAAAAAAGAAAGATTTGCTTCAAATTGGGATTCATTCATAGCCGATTGTAAAGTAAACTGTGATAATAACGATAAGGCAGCATTTCTTGAAACAATCAAATTCGGGGTAGCAAACTACATAAAGGCAAGCGAGGATAAAAAGAGGTTCTTATCTGAAATAGGGAACCTTAACGAAAAGTGCGGCATTGTGCTGAGAGAAGCCGGAGTGTTGGCAGGGAAAGATTTTCTGTCTGCTGATGATTTTATAAACTATGTGAAGGATCTAAATCCCGAAACAAGGCCGGAGGGGGATAACGGAATAACCCTTGCCCGGATTGACGATATCATCAGGGAAACCGAAAGCCGCAAAAAAGAAACGGAAATTAAAATCGCGGCAATAAAAGCACGGTTGGAACAAGCTCCGAAAGAAAGCGAGCTTGCAAAAGTTCTTGAGGAAATCAGCTATTATACGGAGAAAAAAGAAGAGCTTGAAATAAAAGGAGCAAGCCTTGTCCTGGCAAGCCAGGTGCTTAAGGAAGCCGCATTAAAAATGCAAAGGGACTATATCCCGTATCTGAATCAGGAAATGAGCAGGATGATGAATATATTAAGCGGTGGTCGATATAACAAGATAAGCACCAACGACGAGTTAAGCATTAATCTTGAATCTCCTGAAACCGATGAGCTTATTCCGGTAAACCGGTTAAGTGCCGGAACCATAGACCAGGTATATTTTTGTATGCGCCTGGCTGCGGTTACGTTAATAGAGAAAGGCAGGGAGCGGTTGCCGTTGTTCCTGGATGAACCTTTTTCCCAATACGATGAAGAACGTGTTAGAAACGCATTCGAGCTATTAAGGGAAATGTCGGAAAAGCGGCAGATATTCTTCTTTACCTGCAGAGAAAGAGAATATGAAATTGCCGCTTCGGTTTTCGGGGAAAAAATGAACAGGATCCGGCTTGGATAAAAACAAATTATTTCAATAAAAAAATCTGTTTGTATAAAAAGTACGGCAAATTGCATGCCGTACTTTTTTTGCAGCATAATTCTGCAAGAATCTGAAAGAATAAACAACGAGTAAATATATTATGAAAGCGGTGAGTAATGGTGAGTAATATAAATTTAAAAAGATTACTTATCGTGATACTGACAGTTCTTGCCGTATCTTTAAGCGCTTTTTTCAGTCAGATAAGCTTTGGCGCAGGTCAGGTCAGCGACGTGCAGCTTTTGGCCAGGGCGATAAACGGCGAAGCCAGGGGTGAGCCTTATGAGGGCCAGGTGGCAGTCGGCGCGGTAATTTTGAATCGTGTGAAATCTCCGAGTTTTCCCAATACAATTGCGGGAGTGATTTACCAACCCGGGGCTTTCACTGCGGTAAGCGACGGACAGATCAATGTCCCCATTGACCCGAAATCAACAGTAGTGAAAGCTGCCCAGGACGCATTGAACGGTTGGGACCCTACTTACGGATGTATCTATTATTGGAATCCGGAGACAGCCACCAGCAAATGGATTTGGTCCAGAAAAGTAGTTGTTAAAATAGGAAAGCATAATTTCGCAAAATAACGGAAAACAAAAAAATTTCATAAAAAGGTAAGGTGTGCTATGGAAGAAAACAGAATAAGCGAAGAGATATTTAATGCGGAAAGAAGAAAATATGAAAAAACTCGTGATGAACTGGAACAATCCAGGGCAAGAAACAGGGGAAAGAATTTTATAATAGCGGTCCTTCTTGCTACAACCATTTTCGGAGCATATCAGTACAATACCGCCATGAGGCTGAGACAACAACTGAATAATGCATATAATAAAGCATTTTACGAACTTGTTGATTATATAAAAAATGTCGAGGTCATGCTGTTGAAAGCAAGAATGACTTCATCACCGGAAATGACGGCAGTAGTACTGAGTGATGTTTGGAGAGAGTCCTTCTGCGCCGCCAGCAATTTGGGTCAGTTGCCTATTTCCATGGGGGTGCTGTCCAATACCGAAAAATTTCTGACCCAGGTGGCTGATTTGTCAAAGTCGATGGTAAGGCAGGTTACCTATGGGAAAACCATTAATGATGAGCAAATGAAAACACTGGAGGAACTTCACAAATTATCAGTGAACCTTGAAAAAGGGCTTCTGGAAATGCAGCAGGATCTTAATAACGGAAATCTCAAGTGGGAGAACGTAGCCAAGGAAGGGCAGGAAGAGATGAAAGAAATATCGGAGGATATGCCTAAAACATTCGGCAGTATCAATGAACAGTTTGAGGAAATGCCCACTTTGATTTATGACGGCCCGTATTCCGAGCACATGCAGAATCGAAAAGCTCTGGGCTTAACCGGTGACAAGGTAACCGAGAATCAAGCCATGGAAAAATTAAAAAAGTTTTTGGGGGACGGGAAAGTAAAAACTATTACAAAACTTGCAGACAACAACAATGGAATAATAGACACGTACAATTTTAAAATGGAACTGGCAAACAAAGATAAGAGCGGCGTTGCCGAAGCCGATGTGTCGGTAAAAGGCGGACATGTGGTATGGTATCTCTATAACAGGGAAGTGGGAGAAAAAACTATCGATGTTAATAAAGCAATGGAATTGGGCAAAAAATTTCTGGAGGACCGCGGATATCCTAATATGAAAGAGTCATATTATATGCAGAATGACAGAATTGCCACCATCAATTACGCGTATACCGAGGATGGCATTACCTACTATCCTGACCTGATTAAAGTGAAAGTAGCCTTGGATAATGGGGAAATTGTAGGGTTTGAGGCAAACGGATACCTGATGAACCATACACAGAGAAATTATGGCCCTCCTACGCTGACTGAAGCTGAAGCAAGAGAGAAAGTCATAAGAGGAGAAAACATTGAGTCATCGGGACTGGCCGTCATACCCACAAACTATGGTACAGAGATTCTATGCTACGAGTTTACAGGCAAGGTGGATGACAAGGACTTCCTGGTGTATATTAACGCCAATACGGGAGCGGAAGAGGATGTATTGATAATAATCAATTCCGAGGAAGGCATTTTAACCATGTAAGGGTATTGATAAAACACACGGCATCTTTTCATGTTAACACAAAGATCCTTCGACTCCGCTTACGCTCCGCTCAGGATGACATAAAGGATTATTTTTTAATTTTCTTCAGAATACGAATATCTTCCCCCACAAACTGCAGGGCCTGGAATTCCCCTATTATACGGGAAGCGATTCGTTCGTCATATTCCTGGAAGAGCCTCTTAAAATTGAGATTTGAAGCAATTATGGTTTTAGCGATATGGTTTTTCCCCTGTGCCTTTCTCAGCTCAAGAAGGGACAGAAGCTCAGCATACTTGGAGTCGCTTACCGGTTCTGTGCCCAAATCGTCCAAAATAAGAAGATTCACGGTGATAAGATTTTTATAGGCTTCTTCGCTTGAAACGCCGTCTCTGTCTATATTAAGGCGATATTGCTGGATTATCGGGAATAAGGATGTAGCTGAAAGATATAAAACGGTGTATCCCGCCTTGAGGATTTCAATACCTATACTCTTTGCCATAAAGGTCTTTCCCGTACCGGTAGGGCCGTAAAAATATAAATTCTGGGTTGATTTATCGGCAAAATTATTAATGAAATCCAGGCATTGCTTTCTTACTTCAAGTATTTGCTGTCTGGGGGAAATATCAATAAAATACTTCTTCTTATCAGGTTCGGCAGGATAATAGTTTTCATCGAAGAACTCAAAACCTGTTTCCCCGTCATCTATAAGATTGGAAACCTTGTATAACTGCTCCAGGTACAACTTCTGATAACAGGAACAGGGCACGGATGCCCCGTCTTTGGTTATATATCCCCTGTCCTGGCAAATTGCGCAGCTGAA
Organism: Clostridiaceae bacterium; assembly: GCA_012728095.1. GTDB lineage: Bacteria > Bacillota > Clostridia > DSM-8532 > DSM-8532 > DTU059. The sequence goes on along the minus strand of JAAYFU010000027.1, from coordinate 42,299 downwards.
ATGAGGTTCCAGGTAATCGGCGGGAATATTATGCTCAGCCAGGAGAGCCTCTTTTTGCTTTATTAAACGGTTCATTTTTTCAAGGTGCTCATTAACAGTATCAGAAGAAGCCTCTTCACTTATCATTGAGCGGGCATAACGCACTCCTGCCAATGTGATTTCGGTTTCTATCCGTGATAACTCGGGAATCTTTTTATAAACTTCGAGTTTCCGTCGTTCCGCTTCATAAATAGCCCTGTCTCGCTTCAGCGCAAATTCGCTGTCTAAAAAGCGTCTTATATCAGCCATTTAAACATTGTCCTTTCAGTTTGACCATAACGGGTTCATATTTTTTCAAGTTTATCATAAAATTCGTCATCATAATTACGCTGCTGAAAATTGCCTATGCGGGAAGTTTTTTCGCCGGAAGGCGCAGATTTTTTTCTTCTTTCAGAAGAAGAAGCCTCCAAATACGCTTTAAGCTGCTCCAGGTTCTTTATACCCTCCTTATGCCAATTGGTCAGGATATTATGAGCTGACTTAAATGGAGTAGATTTGCCTACCGTAAGTTTAAGGGCTTCATCAATTATAGTCATGTCATAGCCGTATTCATTGAGCCATGTTTCAAGGTATTTCTCTTCGTAAGAGGTGAGCTTCCTGCCTAAACTCAGAGACTTTGCGATGGTTTTGCCGATTTCTCTTGTTCTTTCGCAAGCCTCCATGTATTTTTCAAGTTCCCAATGGTTGGTTATGTTTTTTGAAGCCCACGTGGCAGCGACTCTTTCTACGTATTTTATGTTTAACGCGTTATTATCATAGCAATATTTAAACAGGCTGACCATTACGTCCTCATCAAAGTGATAGGCTGAAAACCAGTTGTCAATTGCGGTGTACCAACTGGGGGCCATAATTCCCTGAAAGAACATTTTATTAATGGAATCAATGCATTGATTCCTTTTAATGTTTGCCTGGGTTTTATTGTTGGCAGCCTCGGCGTCCGAGGTTGTTTTTTTCTTGTACAGTTTTAAAATAGCCTGCTCTTTGATATTAGCCAGGGAGATAACATTCGGGGTTCGCAGAATAAGCCCTTCCTGCTCAAGAATAACGAATGCGGCATTGACAGTATCAAGGGAAAGATCCAGTTTTGCCGCCAAATCTTCAGGACGGGCTTCCTTGTTGTATTTGCTCAAAAAAACACAGTAAAGATACACCTTAACGGCATCGGACGGAAGCCGGGGCATTATATCGCTTAAGAATATGTCCGGAACCAGTGTATCTGATAAAAGGATGTCCTTAATAAATTCAAATTGCATAAAGTACCTCATTATTTCCTTTTAAATAGGTAAAGATATTAATACGAAGTATCAATAACCCGGATACCCGTTGTCATTTTGGGTCTCCCTGTCACTCTGAGCGTCAGCGAAGAATCTTTGTGTTAACGCAAAAGATCCTTCGACTCCGCTCCGCTACGCTCAGGATGACACCTTCGGTAACGGGTGAGATTATTATAACACAAACTGAAAATAATCTTAATGGCAAAATAAAAATGACATCAACGAAGCAAGGAGTAAAAGTATGCCGCAATTAGCTGTCAGAACAAGATCCGGCAGGGTGGAGAGTTTACATGACGGGTATATCTGCGTAACTGATTCGGATAACAATGTTATATATTCGATAGGAGATCCGGATGCCGGAGTTTTCCTGAGATCCTCAGGAAAACCTATTTATGCTGTCGCTTATGTTAATTCAGGGCTTATAGAAAAATATAATATAACTTTAAAGGAACTGGCCGTCATGTGTTCCTCCCATGAGGGACAGGCATTTCATCGAAGAATTATCTTATCAATACTGAAGAAGATTGGTCTCAGCGAAAAAGATCTGGACTGCGGGCACAAGTATCCGGAAAACCGGAAGGTTCATGATGCCCTTGTAATGCTTTGCAAAAGACCGGATCCAATTTTCAGCAACTGTTCGGGAAAACATGCGGCGTTTTTGGCTCTCTGCAGGTTTTATAACTATCCCGTAAAAAATTATACAGATCCGAACCATCCCGTGCACAACGTGATTAGAAAAACCATGGCAGAATTGCTGGAATGTGAGCAAAAAGAAGTAATTGCAGGAAAAGATGGTTGTTCACTACCCACATATTTTCTTACAATGCAACAGGCTGCGTGGTTATATGCGCGTCTTGCCCTTGGTTATGAAGGAAAGGGAAAATATAAGGATTGTTTTGGGCTCATTCAAAAAGTGTTTGACGCCATGAATGAACATCCTGAAATGGTGGCCGGAACAGGTGAGTTTGACACTGAACTTTTGCGGTATACCAATGGCAAGTTTATAGCAAAAATAGGGGCAGAAGCGGTATACTGTCTTGGCATCAAAGAAAAGAACCTGGGAATCTGCATAAAGATCGCCGATGGTGGTGAAAGAGCCGTATATCCTGTGATTATTCAGTTATTGTTGGAACTTGACGCTATTAACAACAGTGAATACGAAAAACTTAAACATTGGCATAAGGCCAAACTTCTTAACAGCCTGGAGGAACATATCGGCTATATAATTCCGGTATTCCAGAAAAATGAGATTCTGTCGCTGGGAAGCAGGGTAAATCTAAATAGCGGGGTTTTTTAGGTTATAGGAATAAAACAGTGAATCAACTGCACCCCGGCTAAAAGTAAATGAAATGTAACAGAGCATAACATAAAAAACCCGGCTGAAAATGCCGATAAAAATATAATAAAAGAGTCTTTTGAATTTGTGTTTATATAAAACAGGCATGTAAACAGATCAGGGGGATACCTTAATGAATATATTCAGAAGAGTTTTATCATTGCTGTTGATGCTGGTACTTGTTTTAACGGGACTTCCGGTAGAAATCAAGGCCTTTGCCGCGGAAGAAATTGAGCTTACGGTAGAATACAACCCTGTAACCTACAAGTACGAGATAAGCTCTCCTTTAATGGCAGAACCTCAGTATTCGATACTTACATACCATGATCCGTCGGATAAATCTCTGAAGACTGTATATGGAGAATACAGAAACGGCAGGGTTGTTGCAAGCGTGTCGCTCGAGCCCAATCATATTTATGATCTGTATCTGGAGATATACAGAGCCGGAGACGGCGTGCTGTCCCATTATGGGAAAACATATTACCTGGCCGATCTAACCTTTACAGGCGAGTCTTTTAATGAAATGGCGAAAATGAGAGATATCGAGGATAAAGCCCCCATACTGGAGCCGAAAGACAGTACCCCAGGCAATGCCATGGTGGTAAAGAGCGGCGACAACCCGATAATAAAACTTAGCTGGAAGATACCAACAATATATGACCCCGATTCGGGAGAAATTATAAATTTTACAGAACCAAAAGCCCTTGAATTGCTTGGAACAGCACAAGCGCCTTTAAGCAAGGCATGTTTCCAAATCAGCATGACTGTGGGCCAGGGCTCAACCCGCCAGCTTGTTTTCAATACAGATTACGATTCTTCAAATAATATGATAATTGAAGGAAAGAATGTTAAAATTTCGGGGTTTGAAAGCGGCGTGGTTACAAGTCCCGATAATATGGTATCGGTTGTTCTTTCCAGTGAAGAGGGAATTGAACCGGGGACCGAATATGCCTTTACCAATATCGGGATTCTGTTTAAAAATGCCGATTCGGAGCAGGTAAACACCAGGATAACCAATCTGAAAACAAATAAAAGCAACCGTTTCCCCGTAAAAAATATTGACAATGTGTTTAAGGATATTGGAAAAACCCTGACCTCAATTTTTACCCCTATGCAAATAGAACTGATGAAGGTGGACACCGACAAGGTTGAGGTGAGGTTCAGAAAGATTGTTAACGGAAATTATCCGGAGCTTTATTACCAGGTTCAATATGTAACCCGTATAGAGTTCTTTTTTACCGACACAGACAAATGGGTCAAAATCCCTGCCTCGGCATTGTCCGCTTCGGAGGAATACGGAAGTGAGATAATAGATATACCAATTGACGGCGATAAAAATCCGGAATACTATTTCAGAGTCGTATATTATGACAGTTCCTCGGAAAAACCAAGAAGCTCCTCCCTTGCCGTTGATTTGCGGAATTTAAGCGTTGATTCCGGCAAACCGCCTCTGCCTAAAGAAATCAGGATTGAGGCGGTATACGCGGGTCGCGGTGAAGTAAAAGTGCCTAATGAGCATTCCGAAAAAAAGGTGGAGATACCGAAAAACGATCTGCGTCTGTCTTTTGAAAAGCCCTTGGCGTGGAAACAATATACCGGGGAAGCATGGACAGCTTTCAAGAATTCTGAGCCTCAGAAATCCGACATAATATTCCACGTACTTCTTTCAACACTACTTCCGGATGCCCCAAAAACGGTCGGCACTACTGAAATAGGAACCCCGGCTGCGAGAGTATATCTGCCGACGGTACAAAAACGTGTGCTGGTATTAAGTAAAAGGGATTTTATCGAGGATCCGGATAACCCCGACAGAATAATCTGCAATTTGCCCGGAGATAAACTCTTTGTGGATTACGCCGGGTATTGGGATGATGATCTGAATATGTGGATTGAGGGAGAACGACCTTTGACTGCTGAAAACAACGAAGATGATGATGAGAACGATATAGGAGATTATCCTGATTTTCTGCTTCCGAATACCACTTACTACATGCAGATATTTTCTTCCAGGCTGGAGGATAATGACGATATATATGATGATGTATGGGCTGATGGTTTAAGCAATGATTTAAACAATCGTCTGTCCTATAAGTCGCCTATTATAAGCTTTACCACGTGGCCTTTAACAGAAAAACCTGTTCCCATGCCGGATATCAGTTTAAGTATTGAGCCGGAGACCTTTATTGATCCGGAAACAGGGGAAATAACCCTGGAAGGAATCAGGGTGAAATACCCGCGCCTGCTGACCAATGCGGAATGGAAGAATTATGACAATTCTGACAACCCCGAAAAATACTTAATATACGAATTTTTTATCAGCAGGGACCCGTTAGACTTTGATGAGATCCCTATTGAAACTGATGAAGTTTTATACCCATCTGAAGAGTCAGAAAAGGCCGAACGGTTTGTAATAATTAAAAAGGATAAGGACGGCAGCCCAATCCTGCCCAATACAGTGTATTATATTAAAGCCAGAGCTACCCTAATGGTAGGTCCGCAGGTGCTGGGCAGGTCGGTGGATACTGCTGTGAAAACCATAACCACCCCCAAAATTGACAGCGGAGGGTTGGATAATGATTACAGAGATCCCAGGGCGCCGGTGGAATTCTCTATTGCAACAGATGCGAACGGAGAACTGCTTTTAAGCGATGCCTGGGTTACATTGAGCTGGGTACATGCGGAAAATGATGTTACATATGAAATGGTCTGTACGTCAGCCACCATACCTGAAAGAGCAAATGACGATGATTATAAGGATGATCCCGTAAACATCGGCTTCCTGCAGGCGTATAACGATTTGCGGAATCCCGCAGGGGATAATAAGATTCATATTGATGTCAATACTATTACACTCGAAGGTTTTTCGGTAAATGAAAACGGAAAGGTAATCATGCCCATTCGCCGCGACTTTTTACGGCCTAACAGGATTTACTTTTTCAGCCTAAGGGCAGTCAGAAACAGGGGCAAAATAGTAGACGGAGAATCGGTTGAGACCACCAGCATATGGATTACCATACCGGTCACGACCCGTATGGTTCAGCCTCCCGGGTTTATTGAGACTGTAAAGGATATGGAGATAGGGTTCAATATTAAAAGCACCGCTCTCGGAGTTACAGCCGATTCCATGGAAGTTTACATGAAAAAATCCGAAGAAGCGGATTCAAGATATGTTCAGTTAAACAGGGCCGAATATACCTGTGTCCAGGACGGAACGACATTTTACTTCCGGATATATAACCTGGAAGCCGATCAATGGTATGACATACAGGTAAAGAATAAAAATAACGGGCAGTGGTATGACAACGACAGCAAAACCTGGAGGGATACAAGAGGAACGCCTGTCAGGGGAAAAACCCGTGATCCTTTCAGTGAAATAGAGGTACGTTTTGAAGGACAGGATCCTTATGACTACTTCCTGGAAATCAGGACCGATAATGACACCGAGTACCGGCAGCTGGTATATCACCCTACCGGAGAAACCGACTATGGATATGAGACCGAATCGGGAAGAATCGAGTTTTATCGTGAAAAGACCCGGCTATATGTGGATGAGGGTTCTCCCAAATATGTTTATTACGTATTAATCAGGGGAAGACAGGTGCCGGATGAAAACGGAGTATTAAGACATCAGCCGCTTAAATCAAACACCCAGTATTACGTTAAACTTTGGGCGTTTAATCTGGAGGAATCCCTGCATATCGGTCCTGCAATCGCAAGAACAGATTTTTCCCAGGACGATTATGACAAGGATAAGATTAAGGACAATGTTATAGACTTGTTTAAGAATTCAGCCGATAAGCTTACCCAAAAGCTTTACTGGCGGATTGATATAAAGAATGACTCCAATGTCAGGGTAATACTGAAAGACGACAGGGTATCAAGCTTACTGAAGGCATCGAGAGAATCTACCGTAACGGTCAATATATCGGTGGAGCAGGATAATACATCTTATTATGAGGTGCTTATTCCATATAAAACCCTTGAAGCAATTGAGAACTATGGAAGCAGGCTTACTATTAAGATTTTAGGGGCTGAATTCACTCTTAACAAGGGCAGTGTCGATATTGATGATCTGAAGGCCAAAACCCTTTCAGGCGGGGCGAAGGAAGCCATGCTGCTATTGAAGATCTACCGCAGACAAAGCCCGAAGAATCCTTTACCCAGCGGGATCACAATGATCTCAAAGGCATATGAGCTTCAAACGGTGGCTGTTGGTTCCCGCCGTACATATGAAGAAATAAATAACATGCTGTATGACATACTTAATAATCCTGATGCCAAAGGTCCCTTCAAGTACGGAATTTTAGACAGGGAGCTTACTGCAATATTGAATGATTTGGAGAAGCACAGTTATAAGAGCCACACAGATCTTAAAGATATGATAAACACGGTTATCAACAAAATAGAGACAGAACTTTCCCGGTATCTGAAGGATATTATTGATGGTGGAAGCGGTCTTACGGCAAATTATGCGGTTTCCAAGGATATAAACGACTTACCGGGAAGAATGGGGGTAAACCTGGAATATACGTATCGAAGCGGATATATAGCTCCATACGTTAATTACGGTCAAGGCTTTGCCGAACCCGCCGGAGGCAAGGGCTATGTGATGCAATACGTACTTTTCCGGGTGGAGAAACCAGGAGAGTATCTCATAATCAATAAAGGAGAAATAGCAGTTCAGCCCGGAACGTCGTCGGGAAGCGGTTCATACTCTTTCCTGTCGTCCCGCTATGACCTTACAAAGGTCTTTGGGCCGGGAACAGTCTATACCGCCAATCCCATAAGCGGCGAACAGGCTGTGATGCTTTATGCGGTGGTTACAAGAAGGGAAAATGAAATTACCGGGCTGACTCCTGCCCAGAAGGCCGCAAAGCTTGGCATTGCAGATGTTATCGGAAGAAGTCAGCTGACAGGCTATATGGACAACCAGTCCTCAGTCGCGATGGTAGTAAAGCTTTATTGTGCCAAGGCAAATATTAATCCTGATTACATGAAACCGTCCAGGGTTATATTCATTGAAAATGGAAGCGACATCAACCCGCGACTGTATCCCTATGTTGTTCTGGGGGTGGATCTGGAGTTTACAACATTGAATAATAACAGGTTTGACGCCACGGGAAGAACAACCATAGGAAATATGCTGGACATGATATCCAAGGTTTTGGAGAAGCTTGACTAAGGTCAAAGGAGAACACTTATGAACCGAAGAATTATGATTAGGCTTACAGCATTCCTGCTCGTATTTACATTTGTACCGGGGATTGCGCCGAGTTCAAACATATTTGCCGAAACCGTTGTTTTAAACCCGCCGACTCAGAACAGGATAACTGATATAGGCTATGTTAAGAATGTATACGGCAGCGAATGGTATGGCGACCTGGAATGGAACTTAGCAAGCGTCAATTTTCCCGTAGATGCCGATGAAAGGTATATTATCCTGGGTTTAAACGAAATTGAATCGGGTACGGGAAAAGTGTTACCTGATGTGATGACTGTTCCTTTGAGCGGTAATGCCTCAAGCTTTAGATTTACCGAGTATTCCCCGGAAGGCATCAAGCACGGGACTATCTATGAAGCTTATCTAAAGGCATCATACCAAATAACGACGGCAGGGGGACAATACACCGTTACATCGCAAAAATCCAATCCCGCTAAGTTCTTGACGGGCCTGCACGTGTCTGTTGAACTGATTCCCGGCACCAATAACATACGAATCAAATGGGATGATGTATGGGATACTACAGGGCGTATAAATTATAAGATTTTAATATCCGATACCAAGGGATTTACCCAGCCTCCGCCGATTCCGGACATTGTGGCGAGCGAAATAGGCAAACCCGGTTCAAATGTCACGGTCAACAACGCGGAGAGAAAACTGGAATATGTATATACCCATGCTTTGCCCGGAAGAGAATATTCAATAAAAGTCGTTCCGCTGCCTCATGCCAGTGTGGCTTGTGCCACAGCGGATGAAATAGAACCTGTTACCATAAAAACAGATATCCTTCTCAGGGCACAGAAGGTAGGCTACAACAGTGAAGGAGATGCTATTTGGAGGCTTTTCTGGAACCCTATTGTTAAAGGTGATACCTTTATCCGGGTAGATTATGAGCTTTACCGCTATGTAAACGATGATCCTGAAGGAAAACTTTACAGGCTTATTCCCGAACTGGACAATTATCAAATAACAATTAAAAAAGGCGATACCAATACCTATAGCTTCAGGATCGACGCGAAGGCGTATGTATTGGGTTCGGAAGCCCCGGTGGACTTCAGATCAAATAATAAGGTGGAACTTAAGGAACAGATTCCCCAGCAGCCTCAGGCTCCTGAAATAGTGGACTCTTTTCCTCCCGAGCATTCTGATTTGAAATACGAGGATTTTTTAACACCATTTAGCGCATCAGTTTTCTGGAAGCCTCCCAAAACGGGGGAAGGCCTTATTGATCATGATGTAACCTATGATATATACCTGGTGGAAGATATAAGATATGTCCAAAACCCGCCATCAAACTACAGGATTGCATACGACCTTGCCATAAGCGAGGCGAACATGATCAGAAGCAAAGCTACCGGTGAGGTTATTGGGTACAGATATAACCTGACAGGCTTAAAATCCAATTCCACGTATTATTTTATAATATATGCCAAGAAGAGTTACCTGGTATCAAGCCCGGAAGACGGGTTTATGGTAACTATGCCATACATATCCAGGCAATCCGTAAAAGTAATCATCACCAAGCCGGATGTGGGAGCGGACCGGCCCGTAGCTCCGGCCGCGCCGCCGTTTGGAGTAAAAATTGATGAGGACGGAAATGCCGTCATTACCCTTAACGGGGCCACACTGGTGATGGATAAAAAGTGGTATGCATTTTATAATGATGACCCTGATGTACAACGCTGGGTACAGGTATCCCGTGATGAGTATTTTGAAAATGAACTCCTTGATCCGAATGATCCTGATAAGAAAATAGGCAAGGTGATTGAATACCTTCCCGGATGGTGGGTAGTGCCCCATGTGGTAAATTACAATGAAGCTTTGAATGTTATTCGAATGAAGAAAAACAGGGATCCGGCACATATTGTTTACAGCGACTTATTCCCCGGCTCGGATATCACGGCTTTTGAAATCCCGCAGAAGAAAACTGCGATTCCGGTTCTTGAGGATGACGAGAATCAGACCTTCAGCTTTGAAATATCAGGACTTAAGGATAATACCTCTTACTTGGTGTGGATCACCATAGAGAATCAGAACGGGGTTTCTTCCTATCCTTCTGATGCAATAATCATTACCACTCCTGTGGATGTTCCGGATCATCCCGTAACACCTACGGTGCCTGATGACTTAAAAGGTATCGCCGCCTCCAGTTTCGTGGATCTTTTCTGGACATATATTACCGGTATGGATTATGAAATTAAGGGAGGAACTACGGATAGATTGGATCAGGCTACCATAACAAGACAGGTAAGTTATGAGGAAATAAAAAGAAATACCTTTTTCCGGGTAGATTCCCTTGAGGCAGACACGGTCTATTACTTCTGGATAAAGGCAATAAGCATCCATAATGGTCAGAGGATTGAATCCGAATACAGCAATCCCCTGGTTATAAAAACTGAGGCTCACAAACCTCCCGCGCCTCCTACCGGATTCGGCATAGACAGCGGCCCCAACGGAGTTACCGAAAACAGCATAACTTATATATGGAATGAGTTAGAAGGCCTGTCATATTACTTAGAGATCGCCGACAATATAAACTTTACAGATTCCAACATGGTTCTGGTAAATGGCGGAACTTATACGGCAAGCGGCCTGATATCCAACAGACGGTATTATGCTAGGCTGTATGCCTACGATCCCAAGACAGGGCTTCGGAGTATGCCTACCAGGACTATCATGGTCATAACAAACAAGAGTAAAAGTGAGTATGACGGAAGTTACGACCTGGATGATCCAGTAACGGGCGACGGATTAAATATTCCTGCCAAACTGGAAAACGGGGTATGGGTTGTGTCTTCCCTGGGGACCGATGCCCATGTCCTGGCAGAAAGAATCCGAAGCCGCTATGAACCTATTGTAAAACTGGATCTTTCGGTTCCTCCGGAAAAGACATCCATTATACGGCTGGAATTGGGTTCCGTAGTAATTGACGCGTTATCGGAAACAAAAAAGGAACTCTATCTCATCATGCCCTGGGGAGAGTATACGATACGTCCCGGAACATTCCATACCGACGAATATTTCAGAATAAAATCAAAGAATAATAATTTGGGGTTAAGACTGGAAACAGTTTCACCGGCAAGCCAATACAAACCCTCAAATACTATGGCTATTATAACGCCGGTTACTGATTTTAGGTTTTCATATATAAGCGGAGGCATTATAAGCGCTATTAATCTTCCAATAAGGGTAGAGCTTCCCGTGGCGGGAATAACAAACTACCTGCAGGGACAGATTAGAACTTTTGCTTTCAGTTTGAATCAAGGATGGTATAAACTGCCTACCTTTACTGATTACGAACATTCCCGTGTTATAGGGGAACTGGACAAGCCCGGGGCAATCGTGGCCGCCACGGAGGGAATAAAACCCCAGACAACGGTTCCGCTTTATATAAGGGAGAGCATGGAAAGAATACAGAAGATTTATGATTTAAAGAGTATAAAAGACAAGAACTTTAACCACAATGCATTAATGACACAGAAGGATATACTTAAACTTTTGTTTGACGTGCTTGAGGCGGATTACAATGAGTATGACATAGTACTAAAGGCTGTAAGCGCAGGATTTGTAAATAATGCGGGAGAAGTTGACGGAACTCATGTCAGAAGAGATAAAGCCGTTGATTTGCTGATTCGATTATACAAATTCAAAACCCGCGAAAACCCTGTGCCTTCTAAGCCCGGAACATGGTCGCATTTCACTGATTTATCAAAAACAGACAGCAAATATTTAAACTCTTATAAATTTGCCATTGAAATGGGTATAATTCAAGGTAACGCGACAAATATGGCATATCCTGACAAAATGGTTACATTAGGAGAATTCCTGGTAATGCTTGAGCGTACATTGAGAATTTGCGGAGATTTGTGATTTTGAAAATTATTTACCATGATTGAAACTTTAAATTAAGAAAATACTAATAACAAAGGCTTCACATGCGGATTTTACATAATGTTGAGAGGTGGAGCATATGGGAGCTTTTGTTATTCACGGGGGAAAGCCCTTAATGGGTTCTGCATTGATTTCAAGCTCAAAAAATGCAATTCTCCCGATTTTGTCAGCATGTCTGTTAACGGAAGAGGAATGCGTTATCAAACAAATTCCCGGCTTGGATGATGTATCTGATATGTGCGAACTTATATCCAATCTGGGAGCAAATGTAAAAGTAAACGGAAGATCAAGGAAGATCACTGTAGCAGCCCGGTCTCTTACCGGTCATACCGCAGGATATGAATTGGTAAGCAGGCTCAGGGCATCTTTTTTGGTAACGGGTCCCTTGCTTGCCAGGGTCGGGATGGCAAAAGTAGCTTTGCCGGGTGGTTGTCCCATTGGAAGCAGGCCGGTAAATCTTCATCTCAAAGGTTTTGAAGCAATGGGAGCCATTATTGAAAACGGACACGGCTTTATTGACGCCAGGTGCCCTGACAAAAAATTGCATGGAGCCACTATTTACCTCGATTTTCCCAGCGTTGGCGCTACCGAGAACCTATTAACCGCGGCAGTCCTGGCCGAGGGGAGGACGGTAATTGAAAATGCAGCTTCAGAGCCCGAAATAGTTGATTTGGCGTCTTTTCTCACTAAAATGGGAGCTAAGATATCCGGAGCGGGAACCGATACTATTACAATAGACGGTGTGGATAAAGTATATGGCGCTGAACACACAATTATGCCCGACCGTATTGAAGCCGGCACTTTTATGGTGGCAGCGGCCCTTACAGGAGGGGACATAACTCTTAAAAATGTTGTTCCCGAGCATTTAAAACCGGTAACGGCAAAGCTGAGGGAATCGGGGATGGAAATCATAGAAGGAGATGATACCATAAGGGTTAAAGGGGTAAGAAGGCCTTTGCCCCTGGACATAAAGACTCACCCATTTCCGGGCTTTCCTACCGACATGCAGGCGCAGTTATCGGCCTATACCTGTTTTGCGGAAGGAACCAGCGTGATCGTGGAGACTATTTTTGAAAACAGGTTTATGCATGTAAACGAGCTAAGAAGGATGGGAGCGCAAATAAGGGTTGACGGAAGAACCGCAATTATAGAAGGGATGGAAACATTGCAGGGGGCACAGGTGCGCGCTACCGATTTAAGGGCGGGCGCCGCGCTGGTAATTGCAGGCCTTGCAGCTACGGGAACCACGGAGGTCCTGGACATTCATCATATTGACAGGGGATATGAATTTATAGAGAATAAATTACAGAGACTGGGGGCAGATATCCGGCGAATATCATAAATCCCTCTTTAGTATTTTGTAAGACAATAAAGCCGCCGGTCGGGGGAGGTCATACATTGAAAGAGGATAATAACCAGTACAGCTTTTTTGCTTTTTTATCCCGCATGAAACATATTTACAGATGGAGTTTAATGCGGAATGTAAACAGGGAGAATATCATGGAGCACAGCCTCCAGGTGGCTATGATAGCCCATGGGCTGGCGGTAATCAATAACCGGATATTCAATGGCCATGCCGATCCGGAAAAAACAGCCCTGTATGCTGTTTACCACGACTGCAACGAAACCATTACCGGGGACCTTCCCACGCCTATCAAGTACTATAACCCGGAGATTGAGGCATCATACAAGGGCCTGGAGGAAGTTTCAAAACATAAGCTTCTCTCATTGCTTCCGGAATCATTGAAAGAGGATTACAAGAGGATCCTGTTCTATGATGAAACCAGCCTTGAAGGGAAGCTGGTTAAAGCCGCTGACAAAATATGCGCATATATAAAATGCGTCGAGGAATCAAAGGCAGGTAACGGCGAGTTTAAAAAAGCGCAGCAGTCAATATTGAAGAAGATAAAGAGCATGAACCTTCCCGAAGTGGATTATTTCATGAAGCATTTCATGGAGAATTTCTCCCTTACCCTGGACGAATTGAATTGACAAAGGGGGGGTGCATAGGATGCACCCCCTTTGTCATCCTTAGCGAAGCGCAATTCCCCCTGTGGTCATCCTGAGGGGAGCGTTAGCGGAGTCGAAGGATCTGTATAAGATTCTTCGCTGCGCTCAGAATGACAGGGATAGTGTGTCATCCTGAGGGGAGCGTTAGCGGAGTCGAAGGATCTGTATAAGATTCTTCGCTGCGCTCAGAATGACATAAGGAGGCGCTCAGAATGACATAAGGAGGTGCTCAGAATGACTAAGGGGGTTCTCAGTATGACATAAGGAGGCGCTCGGATTAAAAACGTAAAAAATAAAAAAACGAGGTGATTATGAGATCATCTCGTTTTTGCTGGTGTTGGTGACCCCAGGGGGACTCGAACCCCCGTTGCAGCCTTGAAAGGGCTGTGTCTTAACCTCTTGACCATGGGGCCATATTGGTAGCGGCGGTCGGAATTGAACCAACGACACCGCGGGTATGAACCGCGTGCTCTAGCCATCTGAGCTACGCCGCCATGTTTTCTTGCAGTGTTGCGTTTTCGCAGCGCTATTACATAATAACAAAGACCTAAATTACAGTCAAGAGTTTTTTTCAAAAAACTATGCTAAACAGGGGCTAAGACCTTGATTATTTTTTTCCAACTGTGATATTCTATACACATTGACTTAGACACGTTGGCTTAAGCTGTTCAACATAAACGGGAGAAATGCGTCAAAGAGCATATGCCATACCTCTTGAAAACTTGGAGGAATATATGAAGAAAAAAGAAAGATATGAATATAATGATTTGCTGAAGATCATGTCCATGCTGCGTGCCCCCAATGGCTGTCCGTGGGACAGGGAGCAGGATCATAAGAGTCTTAAACGCTATCTTATTGAAGAGGTGTATGAAGTATTGGAGGCCATAGATGAAGAAAATCCTTCCAAGCTATGCGATGAGCTGGGAGATTTGCTGCTCCAGGTTGTGTTCCACGCCCAGATTGCCAAGGAAAACGGGCAATTTGACATGGGGGATGTGGTACATGGTGTGTGCGCCAAAATGGTGAACCGGCATCGTCATGTTTTTGGGGACGAGGAAGCCGAGACTCCTGATGATGTCATGGATATCTGGGAAAAAATAAAAAAGAAGGAAAAAGGGCTTACAACTCAAACCCAGGTTTTGAAAGAAGTTCCGGGTAATCTGCCTGCCCTGATGCGAAGTTTTAAGGTACAGCAAAAGGCCGCCCAGGTAGGTTTCGACTGGGATAACGTAGAGGATGCCATGCTTAAGGTTAAAGAGGAATTTAACGAATTGGAGCAGGCGTACAAAAACGGAAACGAGGCATGTATCGAAGAAGAACTGGGAGATTTGCTGTTTGCGGTGGTAAATGTTTCAAGATTTTTAAAGGTACAGCCTGAGCTGGCGCTTACAGCAACAGTTAATAAATTTATCAGGAGATTCGAATATGTGGAACGCTGCGCTGCAAAGCAGGGAAAACAGCTTACCGACATGACTCTAAAAGAAATGGATGCCCTTTGGGACGATTCCAAGAGGCTGGAAAAGGAGCAAGAGGAGTGTTGATATGCGTATAGATAAATTCCTTAAGGTCAGCCGTATTATAAAAAGGAGAACCCTGGCCAATGAAGCATGTGCCAAGGAGAGGGTTACCATAAACGGACGGGTCGCCAAGCCGGGATCAGAGGTTAAAGTGGGAGATATTGTTGAGATAAGGTTTGGCGAAAAACTCACCAGGATTAAAGTGCTCAAGGTAACCGAGCATGTTAAAAAGGAAGAAAGCACGGAAATGTATGAAATAATTTAGGATAAACCGCAGCTTACAGCTTTAATGGCTTAAACTGCGGTATTTTTATGCCCTTTTTCGTATGGCAAATTACAGTCCGACAGGTAATATGCGGAAGAGCTTGTGCATAAGATTCAAGGGCAGGAGTATTATGCCTTTACAGTATGCTGTCGCAGCCCGATGCAGTAACTTGGATTTATCAATGGCTGAAAGGAGGTGCTGTTATGCCTGAGGAACGAATGAATTATGAACAGCGGGCGCAGAATATTATACTTAAAGACAGAAGACGTCTTATGATATCAGGAGTAAGGCACGTTGAAAGTTTCAACGAGGATTGCATCGTATTGGACACCGAATTAGGCATTTTGGTAATCCGGGGAATGGGAATGCATATAAACAAGCTTAATGTTGAAACCTCGGAACTTGATGTGGAAGGCGATATAATTGCGTGCGAGTATGTGGATAACGGCGGAAATCAAAGAAAAGGAGGCTTCTTCTCGGGGCTTTTCAGATAGAGAGGGGCTTAACATATGCAAAACAGTGTGACGTATGAGTTGACGGTATTTGGCGGAGCCGGGGCAGCGGGAGTTATTATTGCTTTTCTTTATGATATGTTCAGGCTGAAACGGCGTATAGTAAGAACAAAAACCGTTATGGTTCACTTTGAGGATATAATATTCTGGATAATTGCCGCAATAATATTTTTCTTATCGTCCTATGTGATTAGTAACGGTGAAACCAGGGCTTATTATTACGTGGGCGCCTTTCTGGGAGGGGTCCTGTATTTTAGTGTTTTCAGCAAACCCATTCTGTGGCTTTTGACCCGATTGATAAAATTGGTTTTATGGCCAATTGTAAAGCTGATAAATATTTTAAAACCCATTTTTGAATCCTTAATCCAAAGTATTATAAAGATAATGAAGATGATCAGGAACAAAGCCGCATTGGAAAGCTACAGGTTAAGCATAGATTTCAGGCGTCTTTGCAATACATTCACAAAAAAATAGGATAATGGTCCTAAAGGTCTTGTTACAATAATTGGAATCGTGGTATACTTTTATACACAAACTTTATTTACTTAAGAAAAAGGGTTGGTGTGAAGTGGCGATACGGAAGACAAAAGAAGGTTGGTGGCTGACACCACTTATCGCGATTGTGCTTATTTATGCGGCATTCACTTTTACTGCCCAGTCCAATGATTTATACATACTGAATCTGGAAATAAAACAGCTTGAACAAAAAATAGCCAGGGAAGAAGAAGAGAAGCAGCGGCTAATCAAAGAAAGAGATGAGATTTCCAGTGATGAAAGCATTGAAAAAATAGCCAGGGAAAAACTTGGGATGGTTAAAGACGGAGAGAGGGTTTTTGTAGACATAAACAAGTAAGAAGGCGGCCAAAAGGTCGCCTTTCTTGTTTATATTCCCTGCATTAAGGCTTTTTATGAGAAACCTGTCAGTTATAATATAGCTTTTTACAGTTTTAGTTCCTTAATAATGTTTTTCAAAGTTTGAGCGGAATGATGCAGGAGTTTCTGTTCATTTTCAGAAAGAGGTACTTCTAAAACTCGGTTAATACCGTTGCGGTCGACTACCGTAGGCACGCTGATGGCTATGTCGGATATTCCGTATTGACCCTGCAGGATGCTGGATACGGTTAAAATGGAGTGCTCATCACGCATTATGGCTTCAACTATTCGTTCCACGGCCAAAGCGACGGCAAAATAGGTCGCTCCTTTTGCATTGATGATTTCATAAGCTGCGTTTCTTACCTGGTTATAAATTTTGTCCAGCTCGTTGCAGTCTTTGCATTTGCCGCATTTTTCGCAATATACGTCTATAGGCATACCGGCAATTGACGTAATGCTCCATGCCGCCAGTTCCGTATCCCCGTGTTCGCCCAGGATATATCCGTGCACATTGCGGGCATCAACGCCAGTATGTTCGCCGATCAGGTATTTGAAACGAGCGGTATCCAGAACGGTGCCGGATCCTAAAACCCTGTTTATAGGAAATTCTGACAGTTTCCAAGTTACATAGGTCAGGATATCCACGGGATTTGTAACAACCAGAAGTATAGTGTTTTCAGGGCTGTTATACTTAACTATCTCTGAAATGATGGATTTAAACACGGCAGTATTCTTATGAACCAGGTCAAGACGAGTTTCGCCTTCTTTCTGGTTTGCGCCTGCGGTAATAATTATCAAATCCGAATCCTTGCTGTCCTCGTAACTGCCCTGGTATATTTTAACCGGTTTTGCAAAAGGCAGCCCGTGGTTTAAATCCATTGCCTCGCCCCTGGCTTTTGTCATGTTTATATCAATAAGTACCAACTCAGAAAAAAGCCCGTTCAGCATAAGGGTATATGCCGTAGTGGAACCTACAAAGCCGGCGCCTATAACCGTAACTTTTTGGATTTCCTTTTTGTTCATAATATCACTTCCTTGACTGATGCATCTCCCGGGTCCAAGTTCCCCTACATTTGTCCCATTCCGGGCAAAGTACCGTTTCTTTTGCTTTTTCCCGGGGGATACAACTTTTATTTTATTATGATTATTTACCACTATATAGAAAAGTATAACAAAAAAAGGACGGTTTATCCGTCCTTCCAGTAAACAAATGCTAACCCTTCTTTGCTATTTTAGCCCAGGTGTCCTTCAATCCGACTGTCTTGTTAAATACAAGTGCGCCGGGCTTGGAATCCCTGGAATCTACGCAGAAGTATCCCATTCTTAAAAACTGGAACTTGTCCCCGGGCTTTGCATCTTTTAAGATCGGTTCAACCTTGCTGTCATGTAATACTATGAGCGAATCAGGATTCAGATTATCCTTGTAATCTCCGCCTTCAGGCACATCTTCCGGATTTTCCACCTTGAATAACATGTCATACAGGCGAACCTCGGCATTAATTGCGTGTTTTGCAGAAACCCAGTGTATGGTGCCCTTGACCTTACGTCCGTCGGGAGACTCTCCGCCCCTGGAAGCTGGATCGTAGGTAGCTTTAACTAATGTGACATTGCCGTTTTCATCAGTTTCATAGCCTGTACATTTAATAAAATAAGCGTTCTTTAAGCGGACTTCTCCGCCGGGCTTCAGTCTGAAATATTTTGGCGGAGGATCTATCATAAAGTCGTCCTGCTCAATATATATCTCTCTTGAGAAAGGCACCTTCCTGGTTCCTCTTTCAGGCATTTCGGGATTGTTCTCAACATCAAATTCCTCGGTAAGATCTTCGGGATAGTTTTCAATAACAACCTTTAAAGGCTTTAATACCGCCATTACCCGGTCAGCTATTTTATTAAGGTGTTCCCGCACGCAATGTTCCAGAAGCCCCCAATCAGCCACGCTGTTGGTCCTGGATACTCCGACCAGATCGATAAATTTCTTTATCGATTCGGGGGTAAATCCACGCCGCCTTAATCCGCAGAGAGTCGGCATCCTGGGGTCGTCCCAGCCGGAAACATACCCGTTTTCAACAAGTTCCCTGAGCTTTCTTTTGCTCATGACGGTATAGTTGATATTAAGTCTTGCGAACTCATATTGACGGGGCGGATTTTTAATTTCCAGCTTTTCCAGGACCCACTCGTATAAAGGTCTGTGATCCGCATATTCAATAGAACACAGGGAGTGGGTGATGCCCTCGATTGCGTCCTGCAGAGGATGCGCAAAGTCATACATGGGATATATGCACCATTTATCGCCGGTTCGATGGTGCCGTTCCTTTTTAATGCGATAAATAACAGGATCCCTCATGTTTATATTCGGGGAAGCCATGTCTATTTTAGCTCTAAGAACCTTTTCACCGCTTTCGAATTCGCCGTTTCGCATCCTTTGGAACAGCTCAAGGTTTTCCTCTATGGATCTGTCCCGCCAGGGGCTGTTTTTCCCCGGCTCGGTCAGGGTTCCGCGGTATTCACGTATTTGGTCGACACTGAGATCGTCTACATAGGCCAATCCTTTTTTAATGAGTTCTACGGCGTAATTATAAATTTGTTCGCTGTAATCGGAGCCGTAATATACACGATCCCCGAAATCAAAACCCATCCATTTTATGTCTTCGATTATGGCGTCTACGTATTCTACGTCCTCTTTTGACGGATTGGTATCATCAAAACGCAAATTGCACTTACCGCCATATTTTTCGGCAATTCCAAAATCTATGCACATAGCTTTGGTATGGCCTATGTGGAGATAGCCGTTTGGCTCAGGTGGAAAACGGGTACGAACTTCTTTAACACGACCGGTTCTTAAATCCTCTTCGACTATTTCCTCAATAAAATTTTTTCTTTCCATTTCTTCCATAATGCTACCATACCTTTTACCGTTAAATTTTATCCGGATTTATAATGACATTTTGTGTAAAAATAAATTGCTTGCAATAATTATAAGACAACAGGCCGATAAAGTAAACATAAGGAATCCTATGTCTCATTATCATTGTTTCAGGAGCTTATGATCTTTACAAAAAACTTTCGGTTCCTGGGTCCGTCGAATTCGCAGAAATAAATGCCCTGCCACGTTCCCAAAAGAGGCCTGCCCTCATTGATTATAATTGTTTGACTGGCTCCCACACAACTGGCTTTTAAGTGAGCCGTTGAATTCCCTTCAACATGAAGAAATTCTCTTCTGTCAGGGAACGCTTTGTCAAGTCCTGATAAGAGGTCATGGATAACGTCAGGATCGGCATTTTCATTGATTGTTATTCCGGCAGTTGTATGGGGGCAATAAACAACGCATATACCGTTTACAATTCCGCTTTTGGCTATAGCCTCACGAACCTTGGAGGTAATGTTATAGAAATTGGTTCTCTCTGTACGAAGAGTATACTCAAAAACCATAGTTTTTTCTCCTTATACGGCATAATCCTTTTTGTTATACCATTATAACATGACAACAGCAGGGGACAATACGCAAAATGCAAATAACGTCCCACTTTAAGCCGGACATTGAAATTTCGTTATTGTATCAGCTCTCCGCCCCTGTCCTGATGCGAATCGGCGGAGCCGTATTCCATAAGTTCAAGGAACTGTTCGCCCCTGGCACTGTCATTAATGTCGGACGATTGGATGACCTGTTCTTCTGCCGGACGCCTTTTCTTTTTATCCATTTTCATATCGGCTATGAACCGGTCAGCTTCTTTGGCGCAGTCAATGCAAAGCTTTGCATGTGGCAAAAGCTCAAGTCTTTCTAAATCAATTTCCTTTTTACAGCTTTCACAAATGCCGTATGTCCCCTTTTCAATCTTTTGAAGCGACCTTTCTATTTCTGCGATCTCTTTCTCATGCAGCTTTTTTAAAGCCATCTGGTGTTCAATATCAAACAATTCACTGGCTGCTTCCGAGGGGTGATTATCATATTTTGAAAGCTCACTGCTCTCATTGTTGCCATTATCCCCCAGCCTCAGGTTCTCCATACCGTCCAGAATATCTTCACGGTTTTCTTTATGCTGTCTCAAAAGATGTCTGAAATGATTGTTTTTTCTTGCATCCATATCAATATGTCTTTCCCGTCTTTGTTATTTTTGATTATTTTTTAATTATTAATATTTCACCTGACGGGATTAATAATTCTTTTATTATGGGCTATTCGCCGATAATTTTTATTAGGATGCGTTTATTGCGTTTACCGTCAAATTCTCCATAAAAAATTTGTTCCCATGGTCCAAGATCCAATTTGCCGTTTGTAACTGCCACGACCACTTCACGCCCCATTATTTGCCTTTTTAAATGGGCATCGGCATTATCTTCGTACCCGTTATGGGCATATTGCGAGTAGGGCTTTTCGGGAGCCAGTTTCTCAAGCCATTTTTCAAAATCGGAATGAAGTCCCGGTTCATCGTCATTAATAAACACGCTGGCCGTAATATGCATAGCATTGACCAAAACGAGACCTTCTTTAATTCCGCTTTCCTGGAGGCTTTTTTCCACTTCATGAGTGATATTCAGGTATGCCCGCCTTGTCGGCGTATTCACGGTAAGTTCCTTTCTGTATGATTTCATTTTGTACCATCCCTTCTATTGTTAATAATTTAATAAACAACTCTAATGTTTTTATTATAGTTTAGCCGATAAATTCTATGGTAATTAATCCCCACCGGTTAACGAAACCGGTTTGGCATGGTCATCCTGGTTGCAGCAAAGGAAAACGTGGTCGGTACAGTACGCGGTACGCCGCATGCTTATGCCAAAAAACGACAAATTGCTTTGCAAAACTTATGTTAATAATATACAATAATTATTAAAGTATTCAAGTTACAGAGGATAACCGGATGAAGTTTCTACGTAAGACAAAACGGATTATTACTTTTCGTTATATTAGCTGGATTATATATTTTATTTCTTATGCAGCGCTGCTGTTGATTTCTGTTGCGCCTCTGTTAGATAAAAATGCTGACATGTTAACTGCAGATCCTGATTTCTTTTACTGGTTGCTGCGTATACTAACGGTGTCTGTAGGTCTGAACTTCATCTTACAATACTATATTTTCAGGAGAAATGACGAAGCATTTTTTGAGTTTGATAAATCTATAAATGATTTGCAAATAGAAATCCTGTCCCCGGAAGTATCAAAGAAAATGGACATGATGACCTTGTCCACAGCCTTGAACTACGTCCTTCAAAAGCTTAAGGAAAAGAATGAAATGCTGAAGGACGAAATTGAAAAAAATAAAAGGCTTTCAGAAAACATATCCGAGTTTTACAGGCAAATGCGGACTCTCAGAGACGCAGAACTTATATTTGACTTTTTCGAATATGATGTTAATGCTTCATATTTTACTTTTATTTCGGGTATGATTACCGCTTTATCGGCTGAAAATGAAGCTACGGAAATTACCGCGGAAGATCTTTTTAAGAATTTCCAATTCAGTATTAAATTAACCGATTATTACAGCCATGTGGAAAGATGCATTAAAGAAGAATGCGATATGAATTTTGAATGCAGCGTGAGGGGGAAAGACGGAGAAATTCACTGGCTGAAATTCTGGGGACGCCCGACCCAGGATAAAACAAGAATAACCGGAGCCGTTACTGATATCACAAGAGAAGTAAATATTCGCATTGCTGAAAAAGAACGCATTCTGCACGATAATATAACCGGTTTTTATAACCGTAACGCTTTATCCGAGGTTGGCGGGAAAGCAATAGCCGAGTGTAAAGAGGATGAACATGTAGTATTTGTTTACATAGGCCTTACAAAATATCAGGAATTTCAGGAACGCTTCGGAATGGTCTCAGGAAACAACTATATACGTGTGTGTGCTGAGGTCATGAAAAAATTTATAACCGATGACATGATTCCAATCAGATGGTGGGGGTCTGATTTTCTTGTTATAGTGAAAGGTGTAAAAGACTTAAAAGTATTTGAAAAAGAAGCCGCTGCCATCGCCGAAAAGATAGGGAAATACGTAGGTGAAGTAGATGGTATAATGGCTACTTTCCCGATGGTAATGGGCTATGCGGCATCAAAGATACATGGCAATACACCCTCAGAGTTGCTTGAGTTTGCTGCGTTTGCGGAACATGAAGCGTTGAGGGAAGTGGCGATGAGCCCGAATGAATTTAATTATGAGCGATTTGAAGAGTCCTATAAGGCAACCCTGAGACGTACACTGATTAAAGATATCATTGATACAAATCAATTAACCGTCTTATTCCAGCCGATTTTATCTTTGAGTACGGGAGAACTTTTCGGATTCGAGGCTTTGTCCCGGCCTACAAATCCTGCTTATAAAAACATTTTAGAGCTGATAGATGATGCTGAAGCGTCAGGCCATTATGTAATATTGGAAAGAAGAATGGTATATAATGCCCTTGATGCTTACATGACCCGTGCTCCCAAGTACAAGGATCATTACCTGTTTATTAACACAGCCCCTTATTCGACCCTTGATGAAAAAGACTATAACGATATCAGGGACAGGTATTTGAGCCATATGAACGTAGTTTTTGAAGTTGTTGAGAGAAACCGTATGGATCCTGACGCTATAAACCTCAGGAGGTCTTTTGTTAAAAAAGCCGGAGCCAAGTTTGCCCTGGATGATTTCGGATCAGGGTATTCGAATCATTTGGCGCTTCTGGCGCTTGAACCTGATTTTATCAAGATTGACAGGGAATTGGTCAGGGGAATTAATGAGGACTTAAGAAAACAACATATGCTTGAAGATATAATCAGCTACGCCCGCTATCGCGGTGCCCGTGTTCTGGCCGAAGGAGTTGAGACACAGGAAGAGCTTGAAACTCTATGCCGCATGGGTGTGGATTACGCGCAGGGTTTCTTTATGGGATTACCGAATAAAACAATAACCGAACCTGATATAAGGGCAAAAAGAATAATCAAAGGAATTATTCGAAACAAAAATATTGATTTAAGGCAACTGTATATTATAATGGAAAAATCCCTTGCAATTATAAATGAGAATTACGCAAGGCGTCTCTCTGTTATTGTTTACTTGATGATAAAGCTGGGCAGGCGCCTTAATATTGATGAGGACAGGTTTTCAAATTTAATTATAACAACCATATTCCATGAAACGGGAATTCTTTTAACCGGCTATAAAGAAGCTTGTATACCGGAGAGCAAAGAAAGGGATAATCACAGTATTTTTGCATATTTGCTGTTTAAAGAGTTTTCCCCTTATCCTGATTTTGCAGCAATTATTCTCTACCAAAATAATGAATATGGCAGTAAGAGAATTATTGACGATATTCCCGTTCCTGACGAAGCATATCTTCTGTCCATGGCGGCAGATATTGCCGATGTTATTGTAAATAGCAGGAAAAAAGATATTAATAAAAAAATTACTGAAAAAATCGGGGAAAAAAGCTATAAGCCGGAGTATAAAAAGGTTTTGGAACAGTTATATGAAGAAAACGTGCTAAACCATATTACAACCGACGAGTACAAGGCTGAACTGCTGTCGTATATAGGAGCGATAAAACTAAGTAAGGCTGAGATAATGAGTTTATTGAGAACTCTTGTGTATGCCGTGACTTTCAGGTCTCCCAATAATTTTTCTCATGCCAGAACAATGGAAATAATAGCTGACCTGCTGGGACAAATAACAAAGCAAAACTGGAATACCATGGAAAAGGTACGTGCTGCGGCTTTGCTATACAATATCGGCATGCTCACCTTCAATGAGGAATCCTTTGAAAAAACCAATTCTCCCCTTGAGCTTCACAAACTGTTAACCGAAGCCGTTAAAAAAATAAGTATTATTTTTAAGGAAGCAGAGCTTGTAGATATTATGAGTATGTTTGATGCCATGATCGGAGCCGAGATATTGTCAGATAATCATATGCTTATGGTCAAAGATATAATAAGCGGAGCGAATATGATCAAATTGGCAGATATTTTGGCTTCGCTTATGGATCAAAAATGCCAGGACTATGATACTTCATGCAGAAACATCCTGGTTGAACTTAGAGAAATAAGTAAAACTGAGGATTTATATCTCCCTATGATCGAACTGACAGAAGAATATATTGAAGACATTGAGGCTCGTGTGAAATCCAGCCAGGCAAGTATCAGGAAGCGTTATCACAATGTAATTTCCGAGTTTGAAAGGCTTAGACCGTTTATCATCGATAATATGAATAACTGAACATTAATATTAATAAATTTTAAATTAAAGAGTTAGAAAAGATTAAAATTCTAAAAAAAGGGAATAGTTAATATAAACGGTTTTTATACACGAAAAGCTTGAAAATAAAGGCTCTTGGTCTCCACGTTTTGACTTTTGCCAACCGTTAGTGTATACTGAATATTAATATTAAATCTTCTGAAAAATCACGTTAATGACTTTATTAAAAAGCTCCATACATACATTTGATTATTAAAGACACGCAACTGATAAAAAATCAGGCAAGAATTTTTGTGTATATGTATGATAAAAAGGAGCAAAAGACATTATGTTCAGTATAGGTGACAAAATCGTTTATCCCATGCATGGCGCAGGAATAATCGAATCCATAGAAGAAAAAGAAATTCTTGGTGAAAAGAAAAGGTATTATGTAATGAAAATGCCTATCGGAGACATGAAGGTTATGATTCCTATCAACAGTGTTGACAGCATTGGAATAAGGGATGTCATAGATAAAAACGACGCTGATAAAGTATTTGAATCTTTGAAAGAAAAATGCACTCAACAAACGTCAAACTGGAATAAAAGATATCGTGAAAACATGTCAAAAATAAAAAGCGGCAACATATTTGAAGTTGCTGAAGTGGTGAAGAGCCTTTTAACAAGGGAGAAACGTAAAGGCTTGTCTACCGGCGAACGAAAAATGCTGAACAGCGCCAAACAGATTTTGATAAGTGAATTGGTTTTGGCAAAAAACATGAGCCCTGTGGATGTTGAAGATATAATTAATGAAAGAATATCAACATGATATTAACCTTTCAAAGGGAGTTTGTATGCTAGAGAAAATCTTAAAATATGCATTTGGGCTTACAGGAGCGTTAACAGGGATATCCCTGGTACGATTATTAATGGTTCGAAGCGGTATAAAGGTACATCTCGGTACTTTGTATGAGATTGGGCTGTATATAGTCGCAGCCGTTATTCTGGGTATCGGGATGTTTTTTCTTGGAGAAAAGGTTATTGCCGTTTCGGCGGATTTTGTTGACAAGATAGAAGAATCCCTGCAAAAAATCACGCTGTACGAACTGATGATAGGAGCCTGTGGCCTTATTGCAGGATTAATAATCGCCAATCTTATTTCAATTCCTATTGTAAAAATAGAATTGATTGGAGTGCCTTTATCAATATTAATAAATATTCTGTTTGGGATTTGCGGTATTTATTTTACCGTTGTCAAAAAAAACGAAAACATTTTCGACGGAGCTTTGAGCAGGAAAAAAACCTCAAAATCAGGCGGAGTTAAGCTATTGGATACCAGTGTTATTATAGACGGCCGCATCCTGGATTTAAGCCGGACAGGCTTCCTGGAAGGAGAACTCGTAATTCCCGGCTTTGTGCTGGAGGAGCTTCGCCATCTGGCCGATTCGCCTGATGATTTGATCAGGGCAAAAGGACGCCGGGGACTTGATGTTTTAAATATGCTGAAAAGTGATGCCAAGTTTCCCATAACAATAGATAATACAGAAAAAGATTCACAAGTTGAAGTGGATGAACAGCTTTTATCGAGAGCAAAGGAATTAGGGGCAAAGATCATTACCAATGACTATAACCTGGGGAAGGTCGCGGCAATCAGGGGTATCGAGGTGCTGAATATAAATGATCTGGCCAATTCCATGAAGCCCATAGCGGTGTCCGGGGAGGAAATGACAATTCGTATAGTTAAGGAAGGCAAAGAGAGCGGTCAGGGTATAGGCTACCTGGAAGACGGAACCATGGTTGTGGTAGAACAGGCCTATAAGTATAAGGGTCAACTGGTTGACGTGATTGTGGTAAGCGTTCTCCAGACATCTGCCGGGCGTATGATTTTCGGTAAATTGAAAAATGTTCATCTTTCTTTGGCAAATTCGGCTTGTGAATAATACAGAAGGAGAGCATATGCCTGAAATTAATAATATAACCAAAGCTAATATTTTAAGAAGAGAAAAAGGCGCCGTAGGCGCCATTATTGTGGCCGCGGGTAAAGGCAGCCGCATGGGTCTCGGTTTCAATAAAGTTCTGGCAAATTTGCAGGGAAGGCCGGTTATTGAGTGGACTATCCGGGAATTTGCATTGTCAAATCTGATTGATACTTTAGTTCTTGTAATAAACCCCGAAGACAGGGAAGCCATGGTGGGCATCTGCGAACCTTATACCGACAAGATCAAACTTATCATGGAAAATGGCGGAGACAGCCGGCAGGATTCGGTATATAACGGGCTTAAGGCTCTGCCGGAAGAAACGGATATCGTACTTATCCATGATGGGGCAAGGCCGTTTGTGGATCGGGAGGTTATTGAAAAAAGCATAATATACGCACAAAAAGCCGGTGCCGCATGTGCCGGCCTGCCTGCCAGGGATACGATAAAAATTGTTGACGCCGGGAATACGGTTTTATCGACGCCAGATAGAAAGACCGTTTGGCATGCGCAAACCCCCCAGTCTTTCAAGAAGAACATCATAACAGAGGCCTATGAAAAGGCCAGGGAAAAGGGCATTTTTGGAACTGATGACGCAGAATTGGCTGAAGCCGCGGGCTTTAAGGTTTTAATGTTCGAAGGCAGCAGCAGGAATATTAAGCTTACTACGGCGGAGGATCTCTTATTGGGAGAATATTATATTAATTTGTCAAAAAACAGTATTGAATGTTTAACAAAAAAAGACAAAAATATCCCTGAAATGAAAGTAATCAACAAGTTATATAACGAAGATTCCGGCGATTAAAAAAGACTGCCTTTCTGGCAGTCTTTTTCGCAATTCTTTATATGAATTTTTTTAACTCGGAGTAACATTCACCGCAAACATTTTTTCCTCTATAAGACTTAATGTCTTTTGCATTGTTGCAGAAAATGCAAGCGGGCTCATATTTCTTTAAAACGATGGAGTCTTCGTCAGAATAGAATTCCAACCCGTCTCCGATTTCAATGTCCAGAACCCGTCTTAACTCGATGGGTATAACAATTCTGCCCAGTTGATCAAGACTCCGAATCATTCCGGTTGCTTTCATAGATAATTCCCCCTATTTTGTTTTATATAATATAAGTAAATTTTAAATTTTTTATCGATATATGTCAAGTTTCACAATAAATTTTATTATTCACAGTATTTATTAATATGTCAAAAATTGAAAAATGGCAATAACTCTTTTAAAGAAGAATTATGCCGTTTTCCTGGCAGCATTTCTGCATTTCTTCAGGCCAAATGGATGCCTGGACTTCTCCGATATGAGCTTTGCCCAGCAGGAACATACAAATGCGGGACTGTCCAATACCGCCGCCAATGGTATAAGGAAGTCTTTTATTGAGGATATCGCTGTGGAAAGGCAATTTGCTTCTCTCTTCACAGCCGGCCTTTTTAAGCTGGGAACGTAAAGATTCTTCATCTACGCGAATACCCATGGATGATATCTCAAACGCGGTATCAAGTACCGGATAATAAAAAAGGATATCGCAGTTAAGATTCCAGTCATCATAATCGGGAGCCCTTGTATCATGCGGTTTTCCGGATTTAAGCTTATCTCCTATTTGCATCAGGCAGGTTGACCCGTAAGCCTTAGTGAAGGCATGTTCGCGTTCTTTCGGAGTATAATCGGGATAAAGATCCTCCAGTTCCTGAGATGTTATGAATGTTATATTATCGGTCAAATACCGGGTTAAAACGGGATACTCGCTTACAATATAATCTTCAGAAAGCTTAAAAACTTTATATATCCGTTCAACAACTTTTTTCAATGTTTCCAGGTTACGATCTTCCCTGGAAATAATCAATTCCCAGTCCCATTGATCAACGTAAATGGAATGAAGATTATCAGGTTCTTCGTCCCGGCGTATAGCATTCATGTCGGTATAGAGACCCTCGCCGAGGGAAAAGCCGTATCGACCCAAGGCCATCCTTTTCCATTTGGCAAGAGATTGTACAATCTCTACAGTTGCCTGATCCACATACTTTGCGTCAAAGGAAACAGGTCTTTCAACACCGCTGAGATTATCATTCAGACCCGTTTCAGGCCGCACGAAAAGCGGAGCCGAAACACGGGTAAGATTCAACTCTTTAGCCAAAGCGTTTTCAAAAAAATCCTTTATTTTTTTTATGGCGATTTCCGTATCCCTAAG
The DNA here is from genome assembly GCA_012728095.1 of Clostridiaceae bacterium. Taxonomy (GTDB): domain Bacteria; phylum Bacillota; class Clostridia; order DSM-8532; family DSM-8532; genus DTU059. Next base: position 13,039 of record JAAYFU010000027.1, on the reverse strand, counting down.
ATTCAAAACAGATTTATAATTTGCAGGTATTTTGCAGGATTTTATATTCATAATCTGCACTCGCTTTCATGTTGAATAAATATTTTGATTTTAAACGGTAAAATATATATTACACCGGCAAAAGCAACCTCATATTGCCTGATGGCTGTAAGCTGCAGACCCTAATAATTTATTATAAAAGAATCCGGCACAAAAGTATAGCAATAATTATTATTAATTTGATTTTTATACTTAACAGATGAAATATGGATATTGAATAATTGCATAATTTTCAGAATTTAGGCGATCTGTCCGGAATAGTTCATAGCAGGAAATTTGACCATGCAGAAATTTTATGCTAAAATAATACAGCTTAAAATACTGCGAATATTATATTTCATTGTTACATATTTTTTTAGCATCTCTATATGGTGCGACATATCTGAATAATTAATCTGCCAAATAAACGCTGAATCTTTGTTTATCAAAGAGCGGGAAAACCAACATATGGGGTGAATCCGGTATTACCGGTAGGGTTATTCTCTTTCAATCCGAACCCGTCAGCTAATCTCGTAAGCGTTGAAAGAGAGGGTGGTAATTATGCTATGAACGTCATAAAATCGCGATCCAATAATATTCGGTAAAAAGATTGGAGGTAGATTTTATGACCAAAGTGTGTCTGATTGGTCTTGGCAGAACAGGAAGCGAAATTGCGCGGATTATAATGAAACAGCGGGATATGAAACTTGTGGCGGCTATTTGCTCAGATTTTTCAAGCAAAGCCGGAAAAGATATCGGAGAAATTCTGGGATTGCCCGAAACCGGAATAAAAGTTTATACTTCAAGTCAGGTAAATTATGTTATTGAAAAGTTTAAACCTGATGTTTTCGTTGACTTTTCCAATCATAAAGCGACGATGAATTATATATCGGTTATTTCGGAAAATAAAGCTGCTATTGTTATTGGAACAACCGGCTTTTCAAAGACTGATATTATGAGGATGAAGGTCCTGGCGAAAAAGAACGGCTCAGGAATTCTCTATGCGCCCAATATCACAGTGGGAGTAAATGTGATGATGCTTTTGTCCAACATAGTATCACGCATTTTAAGTGATTATGATTTTGAGATAAGTGAAGCCCATCACAAGCATAAGAAAGATTCTCCTTCCGGCACCGCGTTAAAGATCGCGGATCAAGTTGAGGAAGGATTACAATATTCAGGCGTGAAAGTTGCCGAATCCATTCCAATTCATGCCACCAGAGCCGGAGGCATAATCGGAAGACATAAGCTTATGGCTGCCGGAGAAAATGACAAAATAGAGATTATCCACGAATCTTTCAACCGAAAAGCGTTCGCGGATGGAGCCCTGAGGGGGATACGTTTTATTAAAGGGAAAAAAGGTTACTTTGAAATGAAAGATGTATTGGAACTGGAAAAGGTCCTGGCCTCATTTTTTGACAATAGTAAAGTTCCCCTTGCAAAATCCAGCAGTTGATAAATATAAGTGTTTTTCCATATCTGTCATTCTGAATGGAGCAAAGCGGAATGAAGAATCTTTTGTGCTGATGCTCAGGATCCTTCGACTCCGCTGCGCTTTGCTCAGAATGGCACTTGCCCTGTCATTCTGAGCGTCAGCGAAGAATCTTGCCAAGTCAACATAAAAAAGAGCTTGCCCGGCTAGAGCTTATAGAGATACCATTTATAGGTGTTTACCTCATATTTCATTTCATAAATCCTTTCAACGCCGTTTATAATGCTTTGCACAGTAAACACCAGCATGGTATTTCCCGCAAGTTTTTCAGTTTTTCTGTCCAATATGCGATCTATTCGGATAATTTCAGGTTCCTGCCCCTCCTCGCACCATCTGAATTTAAGAGGAGTAATAACGCCATCGCAGGTGCTGAGGTAAATCATATCCACACTTTTCATTAATACTTTCATAACAACACTCCCCAACAATCAAAGCAGACTCCGCATACCCGGATAATCATCCGTAACTCCGCCTGTAAGAGGAGGAATTCCCGAATTTATGAAACTTCCGCGAACCACCGAAGTTTTTCCGTAGTTAAGACGGATAGCATCGATGCTGGAATCCAGGGATTTTTTCCGGTAAATTCTTTCATCTTCAAAAATAGAAGCCTGGTAAAACCTATCGTTGCAGAGGGATGAGAAAGAAACACCCAAATGCCTTAAGGGAGCGCCGTCCCAAAGTTCCCTGAAAAGAGCCCGTGCGGCTTTGAAGAGACTTTCGGTGTTGTCTGTAGGGGTAAGAAGCTTCCTTTGATGCGAAAAGAAAGTCAAATCGGTTTTCCGTATTGATACCGAAACTACCTGGGCCAGAAGCCGGGCAGCCCTCAACCTGGAAGAAGCGGTCTCTACCAGGGACAAGAGAAACAACAAGGCTTCCTTTTCGTTGTCAACATCAAAAGGAGTAGTGGTAGAGTTGCCAATACCTTTTGCAGGCGGCCTTGAAGGATTTACCGGCGAATTATCTATACCGTTGGCATACTGCCAGAGCAGATTCCCAAAACTTTTAAAATGGGCTTTGAGAAATTTGGGGTCGGTATGAGCAAGTTGTCCTATGGAAAAAATATTCAGGCGATAAAGCCTGGGGGCCGTGCGCCTTCCCACCATAAATAAATCCCTCACCGGAAGAACCCACAATTTTTCCGGGATTTCATCAGGGAAAAGCGTATGGACTTTGTCAGGCTTTTCAAAATCAGAGGCAATCTTGGCCAAAAGCTTGTTGGAGGAAATTCCTATATTTACGGTAAATCCGAGGACAGTCTTAACTCTGTCGGCAATTTCCCGGGCAATATCCACGGGACTTTGTTTTCTTAAAGCTAAAGTCCCGGTGATATCAAGAAAATATTCATCGATAGAGTACCGCTCCAAAATAGGTGAATACTCGTATAATAAATCGTTTAATGCGGTGGAACACTGCATGTACAGAGAATAATCGGGCGGTACGATTATAAGATCAGGACATTTGCTCCTGGCCTGCCACAAAACCTCGCCGGTCTGGATACCGTATTTTTTGGCAGGAATAGATTTAGCCAGAACAATTCCGTGACGACTTTCTTCGTCCCCTCCCACAACGCTCGGCACTTCCCGCAGATCGAGAGTTGCTCCGTGTTGAAGCCTGTATACAGCTTCCCAGCTCAAAAAAGCGGAGTTTACGTCGATGTGCAGGATAATGCGGTCTCCGCTTTTATATTCGCTCATAATAACCCTCCGATTGAAAAAGAAGTTACAGGATAATTATAAACGAACATATGTTCGATGTAAAGAAGAAAATTGTTTCCTGTCGCTGATAAAATTTGTTATTGGTCTATAACATGGTAAAATAACCGTAATATATATCACGCCGGATATATGTTAGAATTGAAAACAGAGAGGATGATGACAATGAAAACAGCAAGATTGCGGAAGGCTCTGAAGGGGCTTACAAACGCCGTTACCCGTTTTCCGTTAACGACATTGTTCCTTATTGGTGCCGTAATTGTAAATGCAGTTGATATCCACCAGGGAGAGGACTATTCAAAATACCTGTTAACACTGATTGTAGGAGCCTTTCTCGGAGCGGTCGCCCAGGTGATATACGAAAGGTTCTTCCAGGGGAATTCTATAAGGATTGTTTTAAGCTGCGGGGCGGCCCTGCTGACGATAGGTTATTACCTCATAATTATGCCGTCGCCCCGACTGAGTGAAGAAATCAACATAAGAACAGCAGTCGCGTTGTTCGCGCTCTTGATTGCATTTATATGGATTCCGTCGGTTAAGAGCAAAGCGACGTTTAACGAAAGCTTCATGATTGCGTTTAAGGCCTTCTTTATTTCATTGTTTTTTGCCGGGATTATTTTCGCGGGTACCAGTATTATAATAGCCGCTACAGATGTGCTGCTCTTTGAAGTGGACAGCGATGCCTATCCCCATGCCGCAAATATAATATTTATATTATTTGCGCCTCTTTACTTCCTGTCTCTTATACCGGTCTATTACGGTAAATCCGATGAGAATGAACCCGGAGAGAAGATGGAATTAAAAGAGGAAACAATAAATAAGACGGCCGATTGCCCAAAATACCTGGAGATTTTGATTTCATATATTATAATCCCGCTGACGGCGGTTTTTACTCTGATCCTGGTTATTTATATCGCCCTCAACATAAGCAGTGATTTTTGGACCGACAATTTGCTGGAGCCTATGTTTGTATCATATTCCATTACGGTAATACTTGTATATATCCTGGCAAGCAGGCTGGAAAACAGGTTTGCCGGCCTGTTTCGAAAAATCTTCCCGAAAGTGTTGGTGCCGATAGCGATTTTCCAGACCATAGCCTCCATGATGAAAATAGGTGATACGGGGATAACTCATACCCGTTACTATGTGATAGCATTCGGTATTTTTGCAATTGCCTCGGGGATACTTTTCAGTTTTTTACCAGTACGGAAAAACGGTATTATCGCAGTCATACTCATTATTATTTCCGCGATATCCATAATTCCCCCCGTGGATGCCTTTACCGTCAGCAGAAACAACCAGATAGGTATAATACGGGATACGCTTATTAAAAACAATATGCTGGATAATGACCGGATAATACCCCGCGCCGATATTCCGGACCGAGACAGGGGAAAAATCGTAGAAGCATTAGGGTATTTGAACCGGCTGGACTATATCCACATGGTATCCTTCCTCCCTCCGGGATTCGATTACTACTCGGATTTTGAAAAGGTATTCGGATTTGGAAAGTATGGCCGGAAGGACGAAACAAAATTCGCATACTTCAGGCTGGATACGAATGCAATACTTGATATTGCAGGCTATGACATTTTAACAGAAATAACGGTGGGTATTCCCCGAACTTATGAAAGTTATGATATTATCGGAACGATAAACAAAGCAGGAGAAAGTTTCACCCTTGATAAAACCGGTACTCCCGATGATTGTATAATATCGCTGCTCGACGGGGATAAGCGGGAACTGCTGAACTTTTCGACCAGGGAGGTATTTGATAAGTTTGTCGAAAACGATGAGAATGTAAAGGAGCTCATTTCGCCTGAAGAAGCGACTTTCACGAAAGAGAACCAACACGCCGCCATCACCGTTGTGGTCAAGAATCTGAACTATCAGTTATTACAGGACAGGTTGTCATATTATGATGCCGATATATTCATACTGGTAAAAATTAAATGAATCCCAGACCGAAACAGGGCTGTCAGGGGATTGTCCGGACGGCTCTTTTCCCGGCTTGTTTTTTCTTTTGCAAAAGGGCAAAGGATAGCGTTTATGGCCCGAATGGTGCTTTATACATTCGTCGCATTTGCCGAAACGCTTGCAGTTAACCCATTTGCAGGGACATTTTTCTGAGCCTTTGATTTCTATGGTTAATTCCCCCAGATGTTTATTTGTGATATAGTTTTAATGTTTAAAATATATTTATTCTTCGCTGGTACTCATAATGACAGTGAAGAAGAGATTTTTCGCTTACGCTCAGGATAACATACTTAGGTTTCATCCTGAGCGAAGCGCAGTGTTATATCCCTGATGTCATCCTGAGCGAAGCATAGTGTTACCTAATTATTGTCATCTTTAGCGGAGCGTAAGCGGAGTCGAAGGATCTTCTACACCCACAGTCATCCTGAACGGAACGTAGAGGAGTGAAGTATCTTTTATGTCGATGAAAAAGATTCTTCGCTGGCGCTCAGAATGACATAGGAATATGATTCTCACCGGTGCAGGTAATCATGTGTATAATGGGCAAAATATTTCATATACAACCCAGGAGGATTTTATGGCTGACATTTTATCAAGGATTGCGAAAGAACTGTCTATAAGGCAGTCCCAGGTTGAAAGCGCAGTAAAACTTATCGACGAAGGCAATACCATTCCCTTCATTGCCAGGTATCGCAAGGAAGCGACGGGAGGTCTGGACGATCAAACTTTGAGAGAACTTCATGACCGCCTGATCTATTTAAGGAATCTGGAGAACCGCCGAGAAGAGGTAAGAAGGCTGATTGAAGCCCAGGAAAAACTTACTGATGAGATTTCCGCAAATTTGGACAAGGCGGAAACTTTGCAGGAAATAGAAGATATTTACCGCCCCTTTAAACCGAAACGCCGCACCCGGGCATCCATAGCAAGAGAAAAAGGGCTCGAGCCCCTGGCGGTAATAATATACAGTCAGAAGCTTATCCAGGGCGATATTAATGCTTTGGCATCAAAATATTTGGATGAGGAGAAGGGCGTAACCACAGTTGAAGAAGCGATACAGGGAGCAATGGACATAATTGCCGAGACTGTTTCCGACAATGCCGAATACAGAAGAGTTATCCGGGAACTGACTTTTAAAGAGGGGGTAATAATTACCTCGGCCAAAAAAGGAGAGGATTCCCCCTACCGTATGTATTATGATTTTAAGGAGCCGGTCAGTAAAATAGCTCCTCACAGGGTCCTGGCCATTAACAGGGGAGAAAAGGAAGAATTTTTGTCGGTCAGGCTGGAAGCTCCGGAAGAAAAAATTATCGAATGGCTTAAAGGAAGAGTCGTTTCAAAATCCGGTTCAATATTTACCGAGATAGTGAAAAAAGCCGTTGAGGATGCGTATAAGCGCTTGATCGCGCCATCCATAGAAAATGAAATAAGAGGGCTTCTCACCGAGGCGGCTTCTGAACAGGCAATAAAGGTGTTTTCAGAGAACCTGAGGAACCTGCTCTTACAGCCTCCCGTAAAGGGAAAGATCGTTTTGGGGCTGGACCCGGCATATCGTACCGGCTGCAAGCTGGCCGTCGTAAATGAAATCGGCAAGGTGCTCCATACTGATGTGATTTATCCGACTCCACCCCAGAACAAGGTCGCCGAAGCGGCCGCCACGTTAAAAGCCCTAATAGAAAAGTATGACATAGACGTTATAGCTATAGGAAACGGTACTGCGTCCAGGGAATCGGAAATATTTGTGGCAGGGGTCATAAAGACTCTGGACAAAAAAGTCCGTTACATGGTGGTAAGTGAAGCCGGCGCATCGGTTTATTCGGCCTCCAAACTGGCTGCGGAGGAATTTCCGGATTTCGACGTATCCTTAAGGAGTGCCGTGTCCATTGCCCGGCGGCTGCAGGATCCCCTGGCCGAATTGGTTAAAATTGACCCCAAGGCCATAGGAGTAGGGCAGTATCAACATGACATGAATCAGAAAAGACTCGGGGAAGCGCTGTCGGGAGTGGTTGAAAGCTGTGTAAACAGTGTCGGGGTAGATTTGAACACCGCATCCCCTTCTCTCTTGTCCTATGTAGCCGGAATCAATTCAACCATAGCCAATAATATTGTGGAATACAGGGAAGCAAACGGAGGCTTTAAGACGCGGAAAGAGCTTATGAAAGTAAAAAAACTCGGGGAAAAGACCTTTGAGCAGTGTGCCGGCTTTTTGCGCATCCCGGATGGGGATAACATCCTTGACAATACCTCAGTCCACCCTGAAAGCTATGAAGCCTGTGAAAAGCTGTTAAAGCTTACCGGACATACCCTTGAAGACGTAAGAAACAAAAAGCTGGGGAACCTGAAAGAAGAGGTTGCAAAGCTTGGCACTGAAAAGGTAGCCTCCCTTATAGGTGTGGGAGTGCCTACGTTAAACGATATTATAGATGAGCTGTTAAAGCCCGGAAGAGACCCCAGGGACGAGCTTCCGCCGCCGCTTTTGGTAGAGGATGTCCTGGACATAGCCGATTTGAAGCCGGGCATGATACTGGACGGCACGGTCCGGAACGTGGTGGACTTCGGGGCATTTGTTGATATAGGCGTTCATCAGGACGGACTGGTTCATATCTCGGAATTGAGTGACAGATTTGTACGAAATCCGATGGAAGTGGTTTCGGTGGGTGACATTGTGAAAGTAAGAGTTCTGGAAGTTGATGAAAAACGTAAAAGGATCTCGCTTTCCATGAAGGGTTTGGGAAAATAATTATAAACAGCGATAAAATAAATATCCGATTTATCGGCACGCATCCTTCCTAATAAATTGTTCTAATGTTCTGTACTGCGATTGCATATTGGGACAGGCAACGGGAATACTTATTTATTGAGTATGGGAAAGCGGAAGGATTGCGTGTTATTGGATAAAAAAGGATATTTCAAAGCTGATGATAAACTGGCCGTATATAAGGTGGCGAAGGCTATTTCTGAAACCATGGAAATAAGCGGATTTAAAAAAACAAATATGATCCGTCAACGCTCTATTGTGACTATGTGCATAGGTACGGACCGTTCCACCGGGGATTCACTGGGGCCTCTGGTAGGGGATATGTTGGTTAAGTATAAGATGAACGGCGTTCATGTATATGGCACACTGGATTCTCCTGTCCATGCCAGGAACCTGGAAGAGACGCTTTTAAAAGCTCTCACGATCCATCCGGACGCCTATTTGATAGCAGTGGACGCTTCTCTTGGCACACTGGACCATGTGGGATGCATTTCTGTCGGATGTGGACCGATCAAGCCGGGAGCAGGGCTGAAAAAAGAACTGCCGGCCGTAGGCGATATGCATATCACAGGGGTAGTGAACACAGGTGGATTTATGGATTTTCTTGTCCTGCAGAGTACCCGGCTTTCGGTAGTAATGAAAATGGCCGATGTAATCGCCCGGGGACTTCATATGGCTATCAGCGAGTATTCCTCTGTTCAATTCCGGGATACGTACAATGATACGTACAATGTTCTGTAAAACGAATGGAATAATAAAAAGTTTGCCCGAATTAAGTTTAAAAATGAACAATAGTGGTATATAAATGATTATTCAGCAGTAAAAATATTGCTGATTAAGATTTGTACAGCCTAAACGCACTTTATAGGGACATGATAGTCATTGCCTTATTATCCAGATGAACAGAGGAAAGGAGTTTATGTATGGAAAAGTGGGTTTGCACAGTTTGCGGTTATGAATATGACCCGGAAAGAGGAGATCCCGATTCAGGCATTGAGCCGGGAACAGCTTTTGAAGATCTTCCTGATGATTGGGTATGCCCGGATTGCGGCGTATCTAAGGACATGTTTGAAAAAGCATAATTCTTGTCGGCGTATTTAGGGACACATCATTGATAACATCAAGACAAAGGGCAGAAAACCCCGGTGATTGGCTTACTTTAATGTATTATTTCATTCCACCGGGGTTACATAGTCAGAAAAGGTCCTTTTCAGTTGTTCCGGTAAGCGGGATGACATACCGATTGAGCAAAAGGGCAGAAATAATAAGATCTGTAACAAACAACCATTAAAAAAAACTCAAAAAAATCTTGACAGAGTCATCGGGATTTTGTATACTGTAAAAGCCGCTAGTGAGTGGCAAAAACGAGATAGCGTGGGAGCATAGCTCAGCTGGGAGAGCATCTGCCTTACAAGCAGGGGGTCATAGGTTCGAGCCCCTTCCGGGGCGCCATTTTTGCCCAGATAGCTCAGTCGGTAGAGCAGAGGACTGAAAATCCTCGTGTCGTTGGTTCAATTCCGACTCTGGGCACCAAATATGCGGGATTAACTCAGTGGTAGAGTGTCACCTTGCCAAGGTGAAAGTCGCGAGTTCGAATCTCGTATCCCGCTCCATAAAAGCCGCAGAAAGATATAAACTGCGGTTTTTAAATATCGGCGCCATAGCCAAGTGGTAAGGCAGAGGTCTGCAAAACCTTTATTCCCCGGTTCAAATCCGGGTGGCGCCTCCAAAAATAAGCCTCAACTTTGATACAATGATATCGAAGTTGAGGTTTTTGTATATATTCTAATTATTTCATTGTAAATATCTATTTAATCGATTCTCTCAGAGTGACAAAGGCATGATAAGACGATAAAATTGATTATATAACGGTGATATAGGGAGATGCAGTATGGAAATGATACCAAAAACCAAATGCCTGCGGTGTAACGGAGAAATGGCATCTTTCGGCGTAGAAAAAATTCAGCTGGGACAAACGGGATGGATATTGGGGGATTTACCCAACCTGCTTTCCGGTGCGTTAGAAGTAGAGATTTACATATGCAAAAGCTGTGGAAAGATCGAGTTTTATTATACTCAGTCGATTGAAGAAGAGAATGAAATTGCACAGGTAGAGTGCCCGAATTGCGGTAGGATACATGATATGGACTTTCCAAAATGCCCGTTTTGCAATTACAGATATTAGTGTTATGAAGTTTTCGTTGGAGCGTCCAAGCCTTCCAAATATTTTACCTGTTTGTTTGGATCATTGATTTGTGTTATTTTATCCTGCTTTGTTTCGCAGGCTTGTAATTGTGCCGCGATAGTTAAAATCAGCCCACCGACACCGACTATAAAATTGCCTAATACGTTCAGCTGGTCTGCGTTCTTTCCTTTAGATATGGCAACAGCAAGCAAATTAGCCAGGAAGGAAAGCTGCTGGGCGCTTTTTATACAACTAAGAGAGTTTAAAGTTTCAGCATATCGGTTAATCGTTTCTTCATCAGGCATGAAATTATCCCCCGGTATGCATACATGTAATATCTTATTCTTTATTTGTTGATCCTGCCACTTGGTTATAACAAAACCCGCCATATGTCCGGCGGGTTTTCCCTTAATCAATATAATCATGGTTTTCAAAAATCCTTAATCTTAAGTAGTCTTTCTTAACGAAATCAAACTTAAGAATTTTCTGTAATGCCTGTTCCATGGATTTTTCAAGCGCTTGGTGTGTTAAAAGAACAATGGGGACATAATTGTCCTTTTCGTGGCTTTCCAATTGTACCATAGAGGATATGGAAATATTATGCTCAGCCAGGACTCCGGAAATCATGGATAATACACCGGGCTTGTCCATAGTCATAAAGCGCAGGTAGAAACGGCTTTTTACATCCTCTATTGGTATAAGCCGAACATTTTGAGTCAGACTCATAGCCCTGTTGCAATACTTTACGCCTTCCTGAGTGAAAAGGTCCCTGGATATATCCACGATGTCACTGACGATTGCGCTTGCAGTAGGCCTTTCGCCGGCTCCGGGGCCATAGAACATCGTATTTCCTACAAAATCGCCTTTTACGAATATAGCGTTAAGTTCATTGCTGACAGCCGCCAATAAGTGAGAGTTGTCAATCAGTGTAGGATGAACCCGCAAATCCAAACCGTCCTCGTTTATCTTGCAAATTGCCAGTAACTTTATAGTCATTCCGAAAGACTGGGCAAAACTTATATCCAGTTTGGTAATCCCGGTAATCCCTTCAACATATATCTTGTCAAACGGAATAAAGGAGTTTGACGCAATAGAGGCTAATATGGCAAGCTTATGCGCAGCGTCTCCGCCACTGATATCAAGGGTGGGATCCGCTTCGGCAAATCCTTTTTCCTGTGCCCGTTTCAAAGCGTCAGCGAATTCCAGGCCCTTCTGGTGCATTTTTGTCAGAATATAGTTGGTCGTTCCGTTTAAAATACCGTAAATGCTTTTGAATCTATTGGCGACAAGTCCTTCGCGAAGGCCCTTTATAATGGGGATTCCGCCTCCGACACTTGCCTCGAACAATAAGTTCACATCATTTTCCTGGGCAATTTTATACAGTTCCATGCCTCTTGTGGCAAGCAGAGCTTTATTGGCGGTCACAACATGCTTACGATTTCTTAACGCCTTGCTTATAAAACTGAAGGCAGGTTCATATCCCCCGATTGTTTCAACAACTATATTTATCTCAGGATCTTCTAAAAGTGTGTCAGCATTTGTTGTGCAGTTTACCTGGGAAAGATCCAGGTTCCTGTCCTTACTCCAGTCCAGCTCTGCTATAGTTTTTAGATTAAAATCCAAAGAGGTACGGGTTTTTAATAATTCTTTCTGTTCCAGAAGAATACGAGCAACCCCGGTTCCGACAGTTCCTAATCCGATAATTCCAACATTTACTTGACGGCAACTCATACTACCTATACTCCTTTATCATTAACTTAATTAAGTTTATATTCAGTTTAAAAAGTTTATCGGTTATGTACTTAAAACATATTGTTTATTATGGCTATTATATATATAATTGTCTTTCAATTCAATAATAAACAGTTATCTTGATTCGACATTTCTCGAAATGAAATATATCACGGGTTTACCCGGATCACAAATACATTATAAAAATTGTTTGATTATAAACAACCGTAAATGGATAAAAAAATAAAAAGACAGGGAGGGTGAACCGGTATGATAAACGAGGAAACAAACAGGAATCTTTCGGCCATTATGGTGATTTTCGGAGGAACGGGCGACTTAACCCACAGAAAACTCATGCCGGCATTATATAATCTTGTTTATGATGGGCTTTTACCTGATAACTTTGCGGTTGTGGCAATAGGAAGGAGAAACAAAACCCACCGGCAATACAGGGACGAAGTGCTCGACTCCATTAACAAGTATTCCAGGAATAAAATTGATGTATGCTGCTGGGAAAGGTTAAGGGATATAATTTATTATTTGCAGTTTGATTTTACCCATCAGGAAGGATATGAGAAGCTGAAGAGCTTCTTAAAGGAGTTGGATGAAAAATATAATACCGGCGGAAACAGGGTATTTTATTTGGCTGTTGCGCCGGAGTATTTTGAATTGATTGTCCATGGGCTTTCCGAGCATAAACTGGCCCATAATAACGGGGTTTGGACAAGGCTGGTCATAGAAAAACCCTTCGGCAGAGATTTAAATACTGCGAGGAGACTCAATAACAAGCTTAACGAGGTATTTGACGAAAGCAGCATTTACAGGATCGATCATTATCTTGGCAAGGAAATGATACAGAATATTATGGTGCTGAGATTCTGCAATACTGTTTTTGAATCCCTGTGGAGCAATAAATACATTGATAATGTACAGATTTCCCTTTGCGAGAAAAACGGAGTGGGTACAAGGGGCGGATATTATGAAAACGCCGGGGCGATGAGGGATATGGTTCAGAATCATATTCTGCAGATCCTGTCCATGGTTGCCATGGAACCACCGGTCAACCTTAAGACTGAGTCCATTCGCACTGAAAAGTTGAAAGTGATACAGGCAATTGAGGATTTTACCGATGAGAAGTTGAGAAATAACGTTGTCTTCGGTCAGTACGG
>JAAYFU010000026.1 GCA_012728095.1 Clostridiaceae bacterium | reverse complement strand
GCAAAGTATATAAATGTCTGGGTTTCTGTCCAGGCCAGCCATATTACAAGCGACAGCGAGAATGCATATATCACGATTCTTACCGGCGCCGGCATCTTTGAAAGAATGCGGCTGGGGCTTACGACTGATTGTAAAAGCTCAACGCAAATCAACAGTAATACGGCTCCTATCGCAGTGAAGAATTCCCAGTAATCAAGCCCAAGCACGATCCTGTTGCTGAACAGCTTTTGAAGGTCAAACGTATCAAAGCCCTGCAAAAAGCGGGGAAGCATATAAAAAGCCTCTCCTACCGTTCTTGCCCTGAAAAACACCCAGGCAAAACAGGTAAAAGCAAAAGTCAAAAGCATGGGGATTATGCCCGCAATACTCTTTACAATACGGAGCAAAGTCGGCTTTTGTTTCTTTTCTAATGCTTTTTGCCTGACATATAATTCTTTTCCGGCATTTTTCCCTATCCCCAGTATCTTTTCTATAACAATAGCTACACCGTTCAATGCGCCCCAAATTACAAACGTCCAGCTCGCTCCATGCCAGAGACCGCTGACCAGAAATACGACAAAGAGATTGAAAAGAGTACGAAAATATCCTTTTCTGTTCCCTCCCAGCGGGAAGTACAAGTAATCTCTGAACCAGGTTGACAGGGATATATGCCAGCGCCTCCAGAATTCAGTGACACTCTTTGAGAAATAGGGGCGTTCAAAATTCTTCATGAGATCTATCCCCATGACTCTGGCACTTCCTATGGCAATGTCCGAATACCCCGAAAAGTCACAGTAAATCTGGAATGCAAAGGCGACGGTAGCGATTATATAATAGACACCGTCATATCCGGAAGGATTATTATAGACAGTATCGACTATTACAGCCAGTCTGTCGGCAACCACAATCTTCTTGAAAAACCCCCAGACCATCATCCTAAGCCCTGATGCCGCTCTTTTTGCATCAAAATCATGATGGACCTTTAATTGATGGAGGAGGTTGGGAGATCTTTCAATCGGCCCGGCCACCAGCTGAGGGAAAAATGATACGTAAAGGGCAAAATCAATAAAGTCCCGTTCTGCCGGCAGTGCTCCCCGATATACGTCAATAGAATAACTCAAAGCCTGAAAAGTATAAAACGAGATCCCCACAGGGAGAAGAACATTTATGCTGAGAGGTTGATAAGAGATATCAAAAAAGGATAACAGCCTGGCGACATTTGCATTGAAAAAATTAAAATATTTAAAGAAAAACAGTACCCCTAAAGTGGAAAAAGAGCTGATTGCCACCCAGAGCTGTTTTCCTCTTTTATTCTTCGCATTTTCTATTCTAAGTCCGGAATAATAGTTAACAAAGGAGGAAAACAGCATTAAAAGGCCATATTCGGGCTTATACTGCATGTAAAAATAGTAGCTGGCAATAAGCAATAATATATTTCTAACCCTCAATGTAGGTGACAAAAAATATACCAGGGTCACTACAGGGAAGAAAACAAGATATTCTAAGGAATTAAAAAGCATTATCCACCTCTGCGGGTTTCTTCTGTAACTGTCTTTATTATTGTTTCCATTTGATTTCTTATGTGTTTCTCGGCCAGATTTGACGCAAGATCACCATCAGCCGATTTAAGAGCCGCCAGAATCTCCTCATGCTCGTTCAAAACATTTTCAGCGATAGGATCTCCTCCGCTCATATAAATGACTCTGAACCTGTATATATGTTCACGTAAAGAGCCTGCGACAGCAACAAGCCTGGGATTACCCGAAGCCGCGTAAATTATGTCGTGGAATTCAACGTCTTTTTTTATGGCGCCTTCGATATTATTCTTTTCTACACAGGCAATGTATTGCTTGTGTACATTTTCAAGAGCTTTTAACTGTGAAGGCTGCATACGCTTTGCAGCAAGGTTTGTCGCCAGCTTGTCAAGTACGGTACGAACCTCCAGAACATCCATAATATCTTTAACCGATAACTCAGCGACATGGGTTCCTTTTCTTGGAGTCATAGTAACCAGGCCTTCTGCCTCGAGCCTTCTTATTGCCTCTCTTACGGGTGTCCTTGACACACCCATTTGATTAGCCAGAGAAACCTCCATAAGACGTTCTCCCGGCTTTATATCTCCGCTGATTATAGCCTTGCGTAATGTTTCAAAAATTACGTCTCTAAGAGGCTGATAACTATCCATTTTTAATTTAGGTACTTTAACCATTGTTCCCTCCTGCCAATTGTTATAGTATGATAAACATTTGCGTATTGCTTTAAAAATTCCTCTTTCGCGGCTTCTGCCTTATCGCCGCTTTGGTATATACCGAAGACTGTCGGCCCGCTTCCGCTCATCAGGCTGCCTAAGGCACCAGATTCGATAAGCTTGTTCATTATTGTTTTCAGTTCAGGATATTTCTTAAGAGTTACACTTTCTAAAACATTTCTCATATTCTCAGCGACAAAATTAATATCCCTTCTTTTTATCGCATCAATTATACCGGGTATATCAGGGCGTTCTCCCATGTTGCTTATATCCAAATTTTCATAAACGAATTTGGTAGACACCGGAAACCCCGGATTTACAAGCAATATATGAACATCTCCTAAATCAGGAAGCTGTGTAAGTTCGTTGCCTATTCCCCTGGCATACTGAGTTCCGCCTGACAGGAAAAAAGCGACATCCGCTCCCAGTCGCCCCGAAATTTCCGCAAGTTCCGTATCGGTAAGACAATTGTCATATAGTCTATTGAGGGCTTTCAGCACCCCTGCCGAATCAGAGCTGCCGCCGCCTAACCCTGCCGCTATTGGAATATTCTTTTTCAGGCTGATTCTTGCTCCTCCTTTATAAGGGCATTTTTCAAAGAATAATTCTGCAGCTTTTAAAGCGATATTTCCATGGTCGCATGGCAGTTGCGGATCGTCACATTGGATGGAAACATCGCTTTGAGTTCTTTCAACAGTAATAATATCAAAAAGGTCTATGGTTTGCATTATCATTTCTACTGAATGATACCCGCTTGCCAGCCTGTCTTTTACATCAATAGAAAGATTAATCTTCGCAGGAGCTAAAATTGTCAGCCTCTCCACAACCCACCTCCTTGATATTAGTTAAAGTATATTATATACAAAAAACACGGATTGGGCAATAGAAAGTGCGTAATTCCTTTGTTTTAAAAAATTAATCATTAAAAAAATACATAATGGACGGCCATGTTAACACAGTAAGATCCTTCGACTCCGCTTACGCTTCGCTACGTTCAGAATGACAATCGGGAAACGCTTCGCTACGTTCAGAATGTCACTATTAAGATTAAAGGCAACCGTTCCCGGTTGCCTTTTGGTTTACATTTTTATCACATTATAAACAGCTTTTGACCTACCTGCAGGTTTTCCGATGCATCCAGACCGTTATCCAGAGCCAGTCTGGAAAGTGGTATCCTATATCGTTTGGCCACGCTCCACATAGTATCCCCCGGATGTGTAAAATAGAGAATTATCGGGGCTTTTTTACGGCTTTCCTCTTTGACTGCGGTCAAGGCCTCGGTGCATACTATTTCATCATATCTTGCCACCCTAAACTTGGAACTGATATTAATTCTTAATTCAACTGTGTCGGTTCCTGATATATCAAATTCTACATCATTTATGTTGAAGAAGGATTGAACCAGTTGCCACTGCCCTTCTCCGGGCAGCTCCACATTCTGGCTGAAAGAAAGTTCAACGAAAAAGCTTTTCATTTCACCGTTCTGGGTCATATATACTATGTCGGCTCCCAATGTCCCTTGCGCGCTGATACCTTTTTCATCCAATTTTGAAGCCATGCTTCGCTCGCCGGCACATACCAGGAGCACCTCGGCCATTTGATCATCAGGGTCTTCTATTTTTATTTTTTGTTTAAGCTCCAGGGATTCGCTTAATTCCTGCTCATCGGTCACTACCTTTATTTTGGACTTTTTAAGATCCAGCCTGTAATCAGTGGAATAGGCGTCTTCTATCACGATCTGCTCCTCCGGCACCAGGGCCTGGGCATCTACCTGGAACTCAAGGTTGACCGCCACCTGTGTAAGCAGTCCGTCGGCATCCTCTATGGGCTCTAACTCCCAGTGTTTCAAAACACTTGTTGTTAAAACAGTCTCATTCGGTACCGTTACGATACCTGTAACCGTTTTGATGGGAAACTCCAGTACTGCCGATTCTATGCTCTCGTCAATAGTATCACTGCGATATAATATGTATGCCGTACCTTTTGCTTCGATGGCCGGTTCATCTTCATTATAGGTAAGCTCAGTGGAACCGACATTTATACGTGAAAACAATATTTCCTTAATTGCGGGACTGCCATGCGGCAGCGACAGTACATTTGAAACTTTGGCCATTATATCCCCGTTGTCCTTCAGGGAAATGATATTTACCGGAGTTGTCTTCAAATACACATTTTCGCCCAGGATTTCCCTACCGATCTCATCTGACCTGATTTCATAAAAGCGGCTTATTATTGAACACACTGTACGGGCTGTGATTTTTCTTCCGTTAACGATATTCGCGTCAGTATGCTGGCAGTAACTCCTTGCAAATACTCCTACCTCTTCCTCAGCTTTCGGCTTTTGCAATGAAAAGGACCATGGGAATTGGGTAACGATGCTTTCAATCCTTTGGTCGGGAGTATCCGAACCATACAATATCCGATACCTTATTTCTCCGCTTACTTCCATCATGCGTCCCGATTTTTCAACATTCGTAACGAAGCATTCCGCGTCTGCCAGGATTATATTTTTAATATCAGGTTTGCTGTCAGGCACAATAATGCTGTTTTCAAGCATTTCCTCGGTTTCCCTTATTTCAATAGTCCTGTAGGATCTTATAGGCTTTTTTATTAGTTCCATCTGCATTTTAAGGACCTCCTCTTTGCACCCTTATCCCTTCAATTCTAATGATATGCTGTCCATGTTTAATGTATGACGAAAGGCATGAAAAAACAGCCATTAAATAATGGCTGTTCGTACTATGTTCACAGATTTTCAATTAAAGCGCTATATTGTTCACGTTCTGTGAGTTCTGTGACATAACTTTGACCTCAATTGTGCGCGTAAGTACGTCAGTGTAACTGAAAGATGCTGTTCGGGACGAATTGTATTCGTTCTGGAAAGAAACTGTGAAAATACTTGGATAAGCGTTTTCTATGATGCCTTCTTTGACATAAGTCTTTTTCCGGCCTTTGTTTGCCTTCAGTTGTATCCTTTTACCAACACAACTTTCTAATTCTTTACGAATCTGTGATATAGCATTCCTATCCATACTACCACCTCAAAACTCACTGCGAAAAATTATATCACAAATTGTCGCCCCTTGTCAATGAAGTCATATATTATACATAGGACCACTTTGCCTTGTCAAGACCAAAATATATGAGATGGCAGTTTTGGCGCTGTTTTATACATATTTTTTTCATTGGCTCTCCGGGATATGAATAAGCGGCTACTGATTTTTTCGAAAACAGACGGGAAATAATATTTTATTTCCGAATCTCTTCTTCCTTATCATTTTCTTTTTCAAACAAAGGCCGGAGGATAACAGCTGCTAACGGTGGGATCCTCAATGTCATGGAGTATGATTTCTCATGCATGGGTATATCCTCTGAAATGATTGGCTCGGTATTCAGTACATTACTGCCGCCATATTTCTCCGCGTCCGAATTAAAAATTTCAATATACTTCGTTTTAAGAGGTGCGCCCATACGGTAATTCTCGTGAGTCCGGGGTGTGAAATTAAACACGAAGATCAGCATATCATGCCAATCCTTGCCTTTTCTTATAAACGAGATAATGGAATTATCCACATCCTTACAGTCAATCAGCTCAAAACCCTCATGGCTTGTATCAAGCTCATAGAAAGCCGTTTCGGTTTTATATAAATGATTTAAATCGGAAACATACTGACTCATTTTTTCGTGCATCGGATAGTTTAACAAGTGCCAGTCAAGACTTTCCTTGTACTTCCACTCAATAAACTGGCCGAATTCGCCTCCCATAAACAGGAGTTTCTTTCCGGGATGAGCGAAAAAGTATCCATAAGCGCATCTTAACCCGGCAAATTTTTGCCAGTAGTCTCCGGGCATCTTGCTGAGCATTGACGCTTTTCCGTGTACTACCTCATCATGGGACAATACCAGTATAAAGTTCTCGCTCCATGCATACATAAAGGAGAAAGTCAGAAGATTCATATGGTATTTACGGTATATGGGGTCCAGGCTGACAAATTTTAAGAAATCGTTCATCCAGCCCATATTCCATTTATGAGAAAAACCCAGGCCTCCGTCGTGAACAGGCTTGGTAACCATAGGCCATGCGGTTGATTCCTCAGCGATCATCATAACATTGGGAAAATATCGATACACAACACAATTTAGATTTTTTATCAATTCTATAGCCTCCAGATTCTCCCTGCCGCCGTACTTATTGGGTATCCACTCACCCGGCTTGCGGCAGTAATCAAGATAAAGCATGGATGCCACGGCATCAACACGTAAACCGTCAACATGGAATTTGTCAAACCAATAAACAGCGTTCGCCACCAAAAAGTTTTTAACTTCGTTACGGCCGTAGTTAAAAACGTGAGTCCCCCATTCCAAGTGTTCACCTATGCGTTTATCTTCATATTCGTAGAGGGCCGTTCCGTCAAACCTGGCCAGCCCGTGCCCATCTTTCGGGAAATGAGCCGGAACCCAGTCCAAAATAACCCCTAATCCGTTCTGATGGCAGGTATCAATAAAATATTTAAAATCCTCGGGTGTGCCGTACCGGCTTGTAGGGGCATAGTATCCTGTAATCTGATAGCCCCATGAACCGTCATAGGGATGTTCCATGACTGGCAGAAGCTCCAAATGGGTGTACCCCATCTTTTTGGCGTAGGGAACAAGGGTTTCGGCAAGCCGTCTGTAGGAATAAGGCTTGTATCCGGTTTCTGATTCAGGGTTATCGTCTGGCTCCTGCCTCCATGATCCCAAATGGACCTCGTAAATATTAACAGGCTTATCAAAGACGCTTTCCCTTGCTCTTTTCTCCATCCAGTCAGAATCCTGCCATTCATAGTTGTCAAGATCATACACGATAGATGCCGTATGGGGCGGCGTTTCAGCATAAAAAGCATAGGGATCGGCCTTTATATATATTTCATCATTAGGGGTTTTTATTTCATATTTATATAAGTCTCCTTTTGTGAGGCCGGGAATAAACAGTTCCCAAACCCCTGAGCTTCCCATCATGCGCATAGGATGGATCCTTCCGTCCCAATTGTTAAAAGAGCCTACTACGCTTACCCTCTTTGCAGAAGGTGCCCAAACGCAAAAAGACGCGCCTTTGACTCCTTCCACCTCGCGCAGGTGGCATCCCATCTTTTCATAGATGAGGTGGTTATTGCCCTGGTTGAAAAGATAAAGATCATAATCTGAAATAGTGGGCCAAAAGCAATAGGGGTCTATAACCGAATAGGTATGCCCTTCTTTTGTTGTGTGAATCAACTCATATTTAAACGGGGTATCCCTGTCAGGAACAACACACTCAAACAATCCCTCATCGACTATACGGTTCATTTCGTAAGTGTTTCCGGTATGTATGTCTTTGACGACGATACTCCTTGAATGAACATTAAATGCCCTCACCACGATTTTATTGTTCTCTGTGTGCATTCCCAGCAATGCATGAGGGTCTTTGCTGTTGCCATTTATTAAATCAATAATCCGGCTGTTGATCTCCGTATACATATTTTACCTCCGTTTAATGAATATGGGTTACGATTATACTAATCCATTTTCTATATCTTTACAACTCACTTTTATTTTTACCCTTAATATGGTAATCTTTTATTAAAAATAAATTATAAAGATTGATAAAGGGGGTACATATCTTGGATAATGAACCCGAAAGAGTAGATCTAAGGAAAGGTCCTGATCTTATTCTACGGATGCTGGACATCTCCAGCGTTATTCTTTGGGGTTTTATTATAATTAACCTTATAATGATTATGTTTGCCATGCCGGAAAAAGAGACCTTTTTTGACCGCTTATTCTCAATTAAGATCCGGGATTACTGGGACGAAGAGCTTTTGCGGTTTCCCCTGGCATTGTCCGTTGTACAGCTGGTAATAAGCGTAATATTGTTGTTTCTGAATTCAAAACGTCTTAAGCGCAGGGATGACAGGCTCAGAGTCTCTGTTATAATATCCTTGTTCGTTTCTCTTATTATATGCGTGTCTTTGCCTTTGTTCCTATATCTTTAAAAGTTTAAAAGGAGGATTATCAGTTTATTTTATATTTTAAAAGAGTCCTGTAAATAAACACAGCCGCTTCCACCCTTGTAGCGTTTGAATTCAAGTCCAGGACATTACCTGCCTTTCCGCTGATTATTCCGTCTCCGACAAAGGATGCCACGATCTCAATGTCCTCCTGTTGCAGCTGCCAAAAATCATTAAAACTCATTATATGCTCTGTTCCATATTGATTTAACGGGTAGCCGAGATGTCCCAGGACTCCGCTGAGCAATAAGATTATATCTTTCCTTGTGGCTGCTTCGTTAGGATATACTCTCCCTCCGGGATCGGGATGTATCAATCCCAGGTTAATCGCAGTGGCCATATCTTTGTAATACTTGTGATTGGGCGTCATATAGGCCGGCGGAAACAGACCGGTGTAATCATGGTTTATGTTGAAGCTTCTCAGGACCATTTGGACCATTTGCCCTCTTGTAACAGCATTGCTGGGATAAAAGTATTCGTTTTGAATATTATCGAAAACTCCCATGCCCTGAAGGGTATAAATTGCATCATAAGCCCATTCATAAGACTCAATATCCCGGAAAATAATTATCTTTGGAATCTTTACGTGGATTCCTGCAGCCGGAGATGCACCTGTGATATTGCATGCCACAACTTCATAATAAGCGTCTTCTCCCGTTACAGGATATTTATCGACGAAGGTTTCAGTATCTTTATCAACACTTCCTATGAGTTTCCTGACTCCTTTTATTGTCCGGTAAATATCGTATCGTTCCTCTTTATCGGTTTGGTCCAGCCATTTTAACGTTACACGGTTATAACCAACTGTCACAGCCTCCAGGTTTAACGGTGCCTCGGGTGCCGAACCGAAAAAACGTAATTCCGGGCCTGTACTGCTGAGGTTGCCTGAACTTGCCCGAATCCTGAAGTAATATTCGGAGTCTTTATTAAATCCGATACTAGTAAAAAGGGTGCCGTCTTTTACTGTTTTAATTTCGCTCCACGGGCTGTTTATGCCTGTTCTGAATTCCAGGGTATAAGTAATGCCTTCAGGGGTTTTATCGCTTAATATATACAAAAGCCCATTAATTATATATGCCTGGAGCGGGCCGGGATCTTCAGGATATTCATTTATAACCGTCTGGCTTTGCGTAAAACTCGAATAGCAATAATCGCCCCTTTTTGCGCGTACCATGTAGGTATAGCTTTTTCCGTATGAGGCACTGCCGTCAGTGAAGATCTCGCTGTTTTTGGGAACAGTAGCTAAAAGCTCCCAGGTTCCTTCACCTTTTCTCCATATTTCAAATCCCGTCTCATTATCGTATCGGTAAGTCCAGGTAACGATTATCTTATCTGATGCAATCGCTTTGACTGATAAATCCGAAGGCACCGGCACAGTTTCAGCGGTTATTTTCACTTCTTCCGTATATTCGGACTTTTGACCGTTCTTAGATCGCATACAGAGCCTGTATGTATAAGTCTCTCCGGGAGTGCGCCCGGTATCCCGGTAGCTTTTTCCCCGTCCGCTGTACAATGTAATAAAATCGCCGGAAGCATCTTTCCGCTCCAATATTACAGTTCCTTCAAACGAATCAGGAATATCCCACATCAACCTTATCGTTTTATCCGATTCACCATAGCCCCAGAGAGGAGTAATTAAAGGGTACCCGGTACGGGTGCTGGCTCCTGAGGATGAAGGTATATATGTTGAATATTTCTCATTGTCAAAGCGAATTCTGGCACGATAGTAATACTGGGTATCCGGCTCGACGGTAGTGTCCCGAAAAGCGGTTTCGGTAACGGGAAGCTCTGCTATGACGCTCCAGGAGGTTTGATTGCTTTTACGCCTTTCTACCAGGAGCTGATAGCCAGGTTCCCTTTTAACAGATAGTATAGGGTATTCCCATTCAAGATCCACATGGTCAGAAAATGTGTTCGCTATCCTGAAATTTATGGGGTATAGGTTTACCGCTTCCACTTCCGGAGTATAGGGACTTTTAATAGATTGTATTTGTGAGTATACTGTCTGCAACCTGTATGTATAAACATGGCCGTTTGAGACGGAGTAATCTTTATAGCTCACCCTGCTTCCGCTGAGAAGTGTAAGCTGACTGAATTCTCCCTTATCCACGGATCTTTCAATGATAATATAGGTCGTAACATTTGGGTTTTCACCGTTTTCCCATGTCAATTCATTATAGTTCTGATTTACCGTTACACTTAAATTTTTCGGTGCCTGAAGGCTCAGAGCAAATCCTTTATTTGTCCGGGAAAAGCCGGGATAAGACATGATTATAAATATTAATACTGCAATAATATATTTCTTAAATTTTTTCAAGTCCTCATCCCCCATAAACAGTTTATCACAGAATATATCGGCAAAAAAAGAGCCGGCAGTGATACCGGCAAGTAAAGGGGGTCAAAATGTATTGTGAGGTCATTTAGAGTATTTACAGAAAAAATAAATTTTATTCAAAAAATAGAAATAAATTTGTTATTATATTATTCCTTCGGTATAATAGTAAATAGAAAATTCTGAGCGAAGCGAAGAATCTTTTGGGATGACATAAAAATATAATATATAAGATAATAAGCAGGTATGATCATGAATAAAGAGATTTGGAACAAACCAAAGGTTTGCAGCAATATCGGCGGCGAAGCCCTCATTGAGGGAGTTATGATGCGTGGAAACAACAAGGTCGCCATATCAGTACGAAAAGCCTCGGGTGAAATACATACGGAAGTAAAGCCATCCATTCCGATGACTAAGAGAAATAAAATCTTAGGTCTTCCTTTTATACGGGGCAGCGTATCTTTAATAGACTCAATGGTTGTAGGCATAAAAGCCCTGATGGAATCAGCCGAACAGGTTGATTTTGAGGAGGAAGAAAATGAGAGCAAGTTTGATAAATGGGTAAAGAAATGGCTTGGCGAAAAATACTTTAATTATATGATTTATTTTTCGGTAGTGGTTGCTTTGGCCATAAGCATAGGTCTTTTTATGCTTCTTCCCAATTTGATCGTGGGACTGTTTCACTTCGATAAGCAGACGACCGGCGGATCGTTACTGGCCAACCTGATTGAGGGATTAATACGTATTACCATTTTTATTTCCTATGTTTATTTAGTTTCAAAGAACAAGGAAATCAAAAGGGTTTTCCAATACCATGGAGCCGAGCATAAAACCATTTACGCATATGAAAATGAGGAAGAGCTTACCGTTGAAAATGTCAGAAAACATACGACTCTGCACCCCAGGTGCGGGACTACCTTTATATTTATAGTAATAATAATCAGTATTATCGTGTTTTCCTTTGCCGGGTGGCATAACCCTCTGATCAATGTCCTGCTGCGACTGGTTTTACTTCCGGTTATTGCCGGAATCTCCTACGAAGCATTTAAGCTGTCTGCCAAATCCGGCAGCAAATTTGTGCGTTTAATCAGTATACCAGGGCTGATGCTTCAAAAGATCACTACCCAGGAGCCGGACGATTCGATGCTGGAGGTGGCTATCGCCTCGATGAAGGCCATATTGGAGGAAACCGCCGAAACTGGAGAAAAAACAGTTGCTGTTTCCGAGGGTGCCCTATGAGACTGGGGGACCTTTTAAAAAAGGCAAGTAAATATCTATCTGAAAGAAATGTGGAAGACCCCTCGTTAGAGGCAGGTCTTCTTTTATCCTGGCTTATTAAGAAAGATATCAGCTATATTTATGCTAATCCGGATATTATCCTGGATGAAGAAAACGAGAAAAAGTATTTTTCGTTAGTGGAAAGAAGAGGCCGCCATGAACCTTATGCCTATATTACCGGTGAGTGCGGTTTCCTGGATTACACTTTTTATGTCGATCCTAATGTCCTGATCCCCAGAAGCGATACGGAACTTTTAGCCCAGGGTGCCCTGTATGCGCTCGGACAGGATCCAAAGTATTTTGACCAGGAAATGTTCAGGCTAAAAAATAAAAGCACTTACAGAGTTTTGGATATCGGCACCGGTTCAGGATGCCTGGCTGTCAGTATAGCAAAAGGCCATGACTCTGTGTTAGTGGATGCTGTGGATATTTCTGAAAATGCTTTGAATGTTGCTCAAAAAAATGCAAAGCGTTATGGTGTTGAAAACAGGATAACTTTTATTCATGCTGATTTTTTGGATAAGAGCATTGTTTTACCCGGCAATTATGATCTTATAGTATCAAATCCTCCATATATACCTTTAAATGAAATGCCCTGTCTTATGGAATCCGTAAGAAACTACGAGCCTGCTGTTGCCCTGGCGGCAGGAAGTGACGGATTGATTTTCTATCGTGAGATAGCCGAAAGGACTTCGTCTCTGCTTTCAAAGTCCGGAATTCTCCTGGTTGAGTGCGGATACAACCAGGGGCAAAAAGTAAGTGAAATATTCTCCGATAGGGGTTTTTCAACGCTTCTTCTGAAAGATCTGTCCGGTATCAACAGGGTTGTTGCCGCAACAACAAAATAAAGGTATAAATTTCCCCATTTTGACCTATACTTTCAATAGGACGGCAGCATGTTGTATTTTTTAACCAGGTATAAATTAGTTTAAATGCATTTACATATTATTTAATATAGATTAGGCAAAACGGGGAGATTTTTATGACAAATGAAGTCATCAATAATAAGTCTAATTCATTTAGCTTCTTCAGAAGATTTGCCGGCGCAAAGAGGCGGGAGGCAGCCCGGCTTGCCGAAAAAGAAGAAATGATGAGAGAACTTACAGAAAATATTCAGGAAGCCTATAACGAATGGAAAAATGCCATGGCTAACTTTGAGACGGCTGACAGTAAGGAAATGGTGGATTATTATGCCTATAAGATAAAAGCTTCTGAAATCCGCTATGATTACCTTTTAAGAAAGGCAAAAGAAAGCCGGGCACAATAAATTTATATTCACCCTCCAATTCGGACGAATTTTTTCGTCCGCTGCCGTATATAAATTAAATAGGGTATAGACCTTTTTAACTATATGGATACGGCTATCCCTTACAGCTACCAAATATGACCGGGGATAACCGTTTTCTTTTACTTACGGTGTTTGTGGGGTTGCCTTGGCCCTGCAGAAAGGAGGGATTAACATGGATAGGGGCCTTATTATATTAGCCTGGATAATCGGTGTTTTAATTGTTTTTGCCTTTGGCAAGGTCATGCTTTTGCCTCTCAAAATAATCTTTCGCCTGGTGATAAACGGTATTTTAGGCGGTCTGGCAATCGTGATCATTAATCTTATAGGATCGCCTTTTGGATTCACTATTTCCCTGAACCTAATTTCCGCACTTGTTGCAGGAATTCTGGGCCTTCCGGGAATAATACTGCTTGTCATTCTGAAATTTCTTTTATAGCATTGCTAAAAACATATTAGATTTTTATAAAACATATAATGTTAAGACAAACTGTAAATCATCATCATAATTTCTAAGCGGGGTATGAATAAGAATGATTGAATCCAAAGATTTGATTGAAGAGACATATGGCATAACGATCGGCTCCATTAAACCTTGCAGGGGCGGTTATATTATTGATACAAATTTAGGAAAGAAGCATCTTCGCCAGTGCCAGTGTTCGGAAAATCGGATATTATACGTACATGCTGCAAAAGAACACCTTTATAATAAAGGTTTTACAAACATAGATACATATCTTGTGGCTTTAAACAATAAACCATTCATTGAAATAGATGAACAAAATTTTGTTATAACTCCTTATTATGATGCCAGGGAATGCGAGTTCAGCGATGACGCGGACACCATAAAAGCTGCAAGCGCTCTTGCGCATATGCACAAGTTGGGAAAAGGCTTTAAATATGAAAATGAGGCGGTTCCGAGCGATTTGGGAAAAATGCCTGAAAACCTGGGAAAACGTTACGAAGAAATATTAAGAATGAGAAGAAAGGCTGAGAGGGAACGCGGCGCTTTTGATTACATTTATCTTGGTTGCGTGGACAAATTCATTGAACTCGCCGAGGAAAGCCTTACACTTTTAAACGGCGCCGAATATCCCCGTCTGGTTAAGAAAACCCTTAATGAAGGCGTAATCTGCCATCATGATTATTCATATCAGAACATTCTTATAAAAGGGAATACAACCTATATTGTCGGTTTTGAATGCTGCTGCGAGGAACTTAGGATTTATGACTTGGTAAACCTGCTGCGCAGGAAAATGAGAAAATGCAACTGGGATATCCAAAAGGCCACTATTTTACTTGATGCTTACCAGGAAATCGCCCCCCTTTCCAAGGACGAAATAGCGGTAATGACCGCAATGCTCCTGTTTCCTCAAAAATTCTGGCGGGTGGCAAATAAGTATTACAATTCCAGAAGAAGTTGGGCGCAAAAAAACTTTACCGGCATGCTGGAGGAGGTAATAGCCGAATATGATGATCATGTCCGATTCATGAAGCAGTTTAAAAAGCTGTTTTGAAGGTTTGTTTTTTATATAAAGGCGCAGTACCGGTTATTGTCATCCTGAGCGGAACGTAGCCCCAATGTCATCCTGAGCGGAACGTAGTGGAGCGAAGGATCTTTTTTATCATTTTTAATAGATTCTTCGCTAACGCTCAGAATGACATGATTGGGCAAGATTCTTTCGCTGGTGCTCAGAATGACATAAGGGGGTGCTCAGAATGACGTAACTATGCTTTGAATAATGAGCATTATACTATAACTAAATTAATAACATCATATTCCTTATTATTGATATCTAAAACAGCCCGGTTATTCTGCCGCTTGGGTCAATATCAATCTTATTTGCGCTTGGGACTTTAGGAAGTCCCGGCATTGTCATGATATCCCCGGTTAAGACCACAACAAATCCTGCTCCCGCAGAGAGTCTTACTTCTTTTACGTTAAGCGTAAAGCCTTCCGGACGCCCTAACAGGGAGGGGTTATCCGAAAGGGAGTATTGAGTTTTCGCTATGCAGACGGGAAGATTGGAAAAGCCCATTTCTTCAATCGCTTTTATTTCATTGAGAGCTTTTGAGGTATATTCAACATTTTTTCCTCCGTACAACTCCCTGTTAATGATCTCAATCTTTTCCTTGATGGGCAGATCAATATCATATAACATTTTAAAGGATGACGGTTTTTGCTCTATTATTTCACATAGCTTTTGAGCTAACTCTGTTCCACCTTCTCCGCCTTTTGTATATACTTCCGCAAGAGCAACCTCCACGCCCCATTCCCGGCACTTATTCTTTATGAAGGCCAGTTCTTCATCGCTGTCGGCAGAAAAACGATTTAGCGCAACCAATACCGGTACTCCGAATTTTCTTATATTCTCAATATGCTTCTGGAGGTTTACTATCCCGCGGCCAAGGGCACTTACATCTTTTTTGGACAGATCTTCCTTTTTAACTCCGCCGTTGTATTTCAATGCCCGCACTGTGGCAACCAAAACGGCTGCATCAGGAACTAAATCTCCATACCTGCATTTAATGTCAAAGAATTTTTCGGCTCCCAGCTCAGCGCCGAATCCAGCCTCGGTTATAACATAATCCGCAAGCTTAAGAGCCAATCGTGTCGCTCTGATACTATTGCATCCATGGGCTATGTTTGCAAAAGGTCCCCCGTGAATAAGGCATGGAGTATTCTCAACTGTCTGAACAAGATTTGGTTTTATGGCATCCTTCAAAAGAAGGGTCATGGCGCCGTGGGCTTCCAAATCCTTTGCAGTAACGGGTTTCCCGTCATAATCATAGGCTGCGATAATTCTTCCCAGACGCTCCTTTAAGTCTGTTATGTCTGTCGCAAGACATAGAATAGCCATTACTTCGGATGCTACTGTAATATTAAACCCGTCTTCCCGGGGAAAACCGTTGACCTTTCCCCCCAAACCGACCACAATCTGACGAAGAGCACGGTCATTCATGTCCATGCAGCGTTTCCATAGAATCCTTCTTGGATCTATTCTTAGCGTGTTGCCCTGGTGAATATGGTTGTCCAAAAGGGCTGAAAGCAAATTATTCGCCGCTGTTATCGCATGCATGTCGCCGGTGAAATGTAAGTTTATATCTTCCATGGGCAGAACCTGGGAATAACCGCCGCCGGCGGCTCCGCCTTTTATCCCCATAACAGGGCCAAGGGAAGGCTCTCTAAGGGCAATTATGGCTTTTTTACCTATTCTCTCAAGAGCTTGTCCAAGTCCGACAGTTACGGTAGTCTTTCCCTCACCGGCCGGAGTGGGATTAATAGCTGTCACCAATACAAGCTTTCCATTTTTTTTATCCTTCAGTCTTTCATAAACGCCGTCTTTTATTTTTGCTTTATAATCACCGTAGAGTTCCAGATCCTCGCGCCGGATGCCCAATTTCTTTCCGATCTCTTCGATAGGTAATAATTTTGCGTTTTGAGCAATTTGGATATCGGTTAACATTGTTATGTCTTCCTTTCACATAAAAATAGAAAAATTAATCAACTAAATATAATGATAGGCAGATCCCGTAAATTTTATTGACAGAATTAATCATAACCATATTACGGCTTAATTTTCAATAAAAACTTTTCTTTACATGGCTTAAACCCGCAATAATAAAAAGACTTAGATTTTTTTTGCCCCGTAACCTTTTACAGGCTTGACCATATATTGTATTAACGCCACATGAAAGGAGGTTAGATTATGTTTCAACAGTTTGACAGAAACAGGGACAGAGATAGGGACAGAGACAGAGATCGGGACAGGGATAGAGACAGGCAGGATTTCAGACGTGGAACCCCTTTTGACATATTCAGATTTTTAATCCCTTTTACTCCTTTTACACCGTTTACTCCAATTTCTCCGCAGCGTCCTTCCAGTGGTCCTCCCTCTAGCCCGCCGCCTGCCTTTATACCTCAAATGCCGCCCATAGGCACTTTTGCAGTTGATCCGGGCGCTATTGCCAACTGTCTCTTTAGATTTACATATATTTGGCCATATCAATTAAGGCCGTTTTGGTTCTACCCAACATTTGTCGGGCCAAGATCCATTGCCGGTTATCGATGGAATGGTTTCAGATGGAGTTACTTTGGTATAGACTTAAGAGAAATACAGTTCTTCCAATGCTTTTAATATTTTTGATTCATATCAGTTTTCCACGCAGGGCGAGGTAATGAATCCTCGCCCGGAATAATTTTTTTCATTTGGTTGTTATTATAAATTGCCTTTTCTTAATATATTAGGCTATAATAATTGTAATGTCTTTTTTTTGGAGGAATTTCGTGGATAAATTCAAGATTGACAGGATAAATGAATTGGCACGTAAAGCCAAAAGAGAAGAGCTTAGCGATGCAGAAAAACGGGAGCAACAAGCGCTTAGAAAAGAATATATTGCTTATTTCAGACAAAATCTGATGTATGCTCTTGAAAATGTTGTTATAGTGGAGCCCGACGGAACAAGAAAATCATTAAGAAAAAAAGATAAGCCTTTACAATAGCTTATCTTTTTTTATACTTTATAGATCTTTCGACTCCGCTACGCTCCGCTCAGGATGACATTAGGGGGCTACGCTTCTCTCAGGATGACATTAGGGGGCTACGCTCCGCTCAGGTTGATATTAGGGATTGCACAACGCTTAAGATAACATATAAAGGAATACTGCGCTGCTCTTTGCTCAGGATGATACCTTCTCTGTCATTCTGAGCGTAAGCGAAGAATCTTTTGTTTCAACTTGTGAAAGATCCTTCACTTCACTTCGTTCCGTTCAGGATGACAGTAAGGGGTAATGCGATCCGTTTAGGATGACAGTAAGGGGTAATGTGTTCCGTTCGATATGACAGTTAAAAGAAGCGCCCCTCATGATAACAAACGGGGGGCGCTTCTTTGCCAGTGAACATTGTGTCTATTTCATTATTTTTTCGGATACAGGCGCTCCCTGCCGCCCATCCATTTTCTCAATACCTCAGGAATGATAACGCTTCCGTCTTCCTGCTGATACTGTTCAACTATTGCCGGAAGCAATCTGCTGGTAGCAAGACCTGACGCATTTAGAGTATGCACGAATTCGGTCTTTTTTGTCTCCTTTCGCCTGAACCTGATATTTCCTCTCCTGGCCTGGTAATCATATGCGTTAGAGCAGGAACTTACTTCTTTATAATCATTCATGCTTGGGATCCAAATTTCGATATCGTAGGTTTTTCCCATGCTGGCGCTGCAGTCTTGGGCGGCAAGCTTGGAAACCCGATGATGAAGCCCAAGTCCCTGTACAAGGCGTTCTGCTTTATTTACCAGTTCGTCCAGAGCCGCTTCAGATTGCTCAGGCAATGTATACTGGAACATTTCAACCTTATTAAACTGATGCCCTCTAATCATGCCTCTCTCCTCGGCACGATAACTCCCGGCTTCCTTACGGTAACACGGAGTATAAGCAAAATATTTCTTAGGAAGGTCGTCTTCATTAAGGATTTCATCCCTGTGGAGATTTATAAGCGCCGTTTCGGCAGTAGGAAGAATAAACTGCATCCTGTCATTAACCTCGCTGGTTTCCACTTTAAATACATCATCGGCGAATTTTGGGAATTGTCCTGCCGTATATCCGCACTGATAGGTTAATATATGCGGAGGAAGCATAAATTGATATCCATCTTTTAGATGTTCTTCAATAAAATAATTCAGCAGCGCCCACTCTAATAGGGCGCCATCGCCCGTATAAACCCAGAATCCGGTTCCACCTATCTTTACTCCCCGTTCATAGTCTATTAAACCCAAAGAGGTAACCAAATCCACATGATTCTTTGGTTTAAAGCTGAATTCGGGCTTTTTGCCAAAGGTACGAACAACCTGGTTATTTTCTTTTCCGCCGGGGACAACATCATCAGCAGGGATATTAGGCAGAGCCGCTAAAAAGTTATTGATTTTTGCTTCAATTTCTCTCAGTTCTTCATCCATTACCTTAATACGATCGGAAATATCCTTCATCTCTGCCTTCAAAGGATTTACATCTACTCCCTGTTTAATTAAAGCCGGTATTTCTGAAGATACTTTATTCCTTCTGGCTTTTAATTCCTCGGATTGAGATATGATACTTCTTCTTTTTTTATCCCAGGACAAAAGCTCGGTAAAGTCCACTTCGAATAGTCTTTTACGTAGAGCCAGCCTGACTTCTTCAGGATTATTTCTTATTCTTTGAATATCCAGCATAGAGTTTCTCCTCTCTTTTATATGTACTACACATATTTTTATTTATGTTTATTGAGTCAAAAGCTTTTTTTAATGCTTCTTTCTCTTCTTTTGAAAGAACCTTGACAGATTCCCCGTTTACTATTTCTTTTGAATATACATAAGAATTATCCCTTGTGTATATTCCCGTTATAACAATTCCATCGCAGTTATCATTCAGAGCAGCGAACGAAAAACTCATATTATTTGAAACATTTTCAAATGCATTATAGGAAACTATTCCAAAGTGCCGCAGGCAAGTAGGCATTTGTCTCTCTAATATCGAAAGTCTTGTTTTAATGTTTCCGTCGATCTCATTTTTTACTTTAAACAATTCATCGGAATAAGAAGTCATTAAATCCTCAACATTATTTTTACTGAGACCTTTAATTAACCGCTTATATTTTTTTGATAAACTCCCCAGCCTGAAAAAAGCGATTATTATGAGAATCATTAAAAATGCTATCAGACCTGCAAAATAATAAATGTAATTATATCCCATAATACCTCCAAAAGTGCGATTAGCGTTAAAACTTTTTAATTTGCGTTTTAAAACAGTTTAATCTGTTTAAGTGTTATTATATTACCGCATCTTAAAAAATTAATTACAAAGTAAAATAAGCCCACGTTCTATTTTACATTATTTAACAACATTTCTACAATTCTATCAAGTTCATCCTTTGAATAAAATTCAAAAACTATCTTTCCTTTTTCTTTGTTTTTAATAAGATTAATTTTCGTTCCATAAGCCGCCATTAACTTTTCTTCCAATTCTGCTATCTCTATTGATTCTTTTGTAATTGCTTTTCTTTTTTCTGTTTTCTTTTTTGGTTTGTTCTCTGATGCCGCAAGTTTTTCGCTTTCTCTTACCGAAAGGTTTCTTTCAACAATAATTTTTGCCAGTTGGTTTTGTCTTTCAGGATCAGGAATCGCAACCAATGTCCTGGCATGACCGCTGGTCAGTCTGCCATCTGAAAGCATTTCCTTTATTTCATCAGTTAAAGTGAGCAGCCTAACTGAGTTTGCAATTGCCGCCCTGCTTTTTCCCACAATTTTCGCTACCTCTTCCTGGGTAATTGAATATTCTTCAATCAACTTTTTATAAGCTTCTGCTTCTTCAATGGGATTTAAGTCTTCTCTTTGAAGATTTTCTATAAGAGCTATCTCCATGACCTCTCTTGAGGTTATATCCTTGATTATCACAGGAATAGTCTTCAGCCCGGCAAGCTTAGCCGCACGCCATCTTCTTTCACCTGCAACTATCTTGTAACAATTGCCTTCACTCCGAACGATAATGGGCTGAACAACCCCATGATTTTTTATCGATTCGGCCAATGCTTCCAGTTTTTCCTGGTCAAAAACTTTTCTTGGTTGTTCGCTGCTGGGTTCAATCTGGTTAATTTTTAATTCCATTACACTGTTTCTCGCATCCTCAAGAGCGTTCGCTGAACTGATAAGCGCCTCAAGTCCTCTGCCTAAACCCTTTTTCATTCTCTATTCTTCCTCCGAACTTAATATTACTTCTTCAGCTAATTCCATGTAGCATTCAGCGCCTTTGGATTTTGGATCATACAGGATAATAGGGAGACCATAGCTTGGGGCCTCGCTTAAACGTACATTACGAGGTATTATCGTGCGATATACCTTATTGCCGAAATACTTTTTAACTTCTTCGACTACCTGGATCGAAAGATTGGTTCTCGCATCAAACATTGTCAACACGACTCCCTCGACTCTAAGGGATCTGTTTAAATGTTTCTGTACGATTTTTACAGTATTCATTAACTGGCTGAGCCCCTCAAGAGCATAATATTCACACTGAATAGGCACCAGAATAGTATCAGCGGCCGTCAGGGCATTTACTGTCAATAATCCAAGAGAAGGCGGGCAATCTATCACAATGAAATCAAATTTATCTTTTATATCTTCAAGAGCATATTTTAATCTTGTTTCTCTGGATAATACCGATACCAGCTCAACCTCCGCGCCGGCTAAATTGATGTTGGAAGGAGAAAGTAAGAGTCCCTTAATTTGTGTCTCCAACATTGTATCTTCGATTGGTATTTCATTAATAATAGTATCATATATGGAATTTGTTACCGAATTTTTATCAATGCCAAAACCACTGGTTGTATTTCCTTGTGGATCTATATCGATAACAAGGACCTTTTTGCCCTTAACACCCAGGCAGGCACTTAAATTAACTGCCGTTGTAGTTTTCCCAACTCCGCCTTTTTGATTGGCAATAGCAATTATTTTAGCCATACAGCACCTCACAAAACAATACTTACCCGGGATGGGCATTTTTCTTAACAATTATACCACAGATAATACAGGCATGGTTTATATATTATACAATAAAAAAACAATAAATGTTGTATTGTTTCACGTGAAACATTCTACTATTAATTAACTGGAATCAAATAATACTATGCATATAACATTATATTATTTTATAGCATAACTGACAAAAACGTAATACATGATTTTAGAAGAAATATCGCGTTATTGCTGTTCTTTTCTATAGAAAATAAGAATTGGATGAGATTTTTTCTTTTTATTAAGATTCTTCGCTTACGCTCAGAATGACAGATATAATTGCTCAGAATGACAGATATAATTGCTCAGATCGACAAATATAATTGATCAGTAAGACAAAAAGAATTTGTCAGAATAATACAGAGAATTTCATCCTGAGCAACGAAGTGGAGTGAAGGATCTTTTTTATCATTTTTAATAGATTCTCCGCTAACGTTCAGAATGACATAAGGAGGTACTCAGAATGACATGATTGGACAGATTCTTCGCTTCGCTCAGAGTGACATAAAAGGAGCGAGTATAATGGCACATGAGAACGTCTATGATAACAGTAAAAATCAATAATATAACAGGTTAAATGATGACTACAATTCAATAGTCTCATTTTATTTTTTTCCTTGCAGGTTGCTAATATTGTCATTTTTTTTATATACTATTTGTTAAGTGCAGAAAGAAATAATAAATGTGAGGTAATTATGATTAATGAAAAGGACTTTGTATACGAAATAAAACCGGATTTTTCCGAATTGAATGAGTTTGGCTATTTAAAGCCCTATGCATATCAAAATTTGTTCGGTGCGATAGCAGAAAGACATTTAAGCAAAATAAACCTTAATGTTGATACAACAATGAAATATGGTTTAGCCTGGGTTCTGATTTCTATATCACTCGAAATCATTAAGCCGGTCAAAGGTTGCATTAAGTTATTCGCTCAAACATGGCATTCTCAAAAAAAGGGGCCGTTTTTCCGCCGCGAACTGGTTTTTAAAGATGAAAACGGAGATTTATTGTTTCATGGTTCAACTTTTTCAGTACTGCTTGACCTAAATACAAGAACGATATTCAGGAAAAAGGAGACTCCATTTCATATAGGTCCCGGTATACCGGAATTCACCATAGAGGCAAGCCCTTTTTTTAAGACTGACATAGACTTCAAAACAATTGACAAAAGGAAAGTATATAATAGTTACATTGATTATTTAGGCCATGTAAATAACACTCGGTATGGAGAATTCGCCTATGATGCGTTTACCGATGAAGAAAAAGAAAACTTGCACAAAATGAAACGTTATGAAGTTTTTTTCTTGTCAGAACTAAGAGATAAAGATATTTTTTCTGTTCAAAGAGCCAATATCGACAACAGGATCATTATTCGCGGAATAAATGAAAAAAGCGGGGAAACATCTTTTGATGTTATTATTGACTTTGATAAATAGAATTCAATACTTTAAAGATTCTTCGCTAACGCTCAGAATGACATAAGGGAGTACCCAGAATAACGTAAGGACCAGATTCTTCATTCCGCTGCGCTCCATTCAGAATGGCAATAAAGCTCAGAATGACAGAAGGGATCGCTCGGAAAAAATGTTTCACGTGAAACATTCCTATATTACCTTTTCATATGCAACTCTTTCACTGCCGTTTTCGAGATAAATAATGCCACAATATTTAAATCCGTTGTTGATCAGCATTTTTTTCATGGATTCATTATGCCTGTGAGTATCAATT
This sequence comes from Clostridiaceae bacterium, assembly GCA_012728095.1. Lineage (GTDB taxonomy): Bacteria > Bacillota > Clostridia > DSM-8532 > DSM-8532 > DTU059. The sequence continues at coordinate 19,152 of JAAYFU010000026.1, read as the reverse complement.
TTTATACTGTGAATATTTTTCTGCAAACACATTTTTTCAATTTCTGAAATTATTATCGAAGATAGCCTTTTGCCTTTATAGTTATTGTCTACAGCTATCCTGTGTATTACTGCATAATCGCCTTTCGTGATCCATTTGCCGTCATATATTTTTTCGTATGTTTTTTCATCATTATATGAAACCGCCACTGTTGCTACAACTTTACCGTCTGCTTCTAAAACATAGCCTTTTCTTTTTTCTATATCGTCCTTTATAACATCAAAATTGGGGTAGTTATCCTGCCATTGGTCTACCCCTTTTTTCTTTAAATATTCCTGCGCTTGTCTTATGATATCCATTATTCTGTCTATATCTGATATTGTAGCAATCCTGAAAAACATCTCTACCCCTGTTATCAGATATCCAGGTTATTTACAAATTTTGCGTGCTTTTGTATAAACTCTCTTCTTGGTTCAACTTTTTCTCCCATGAGTATAGTAAGTATTTCATCGGTCAATACCGGATTATCAACATCAACTTTTAACAGTTGCCGGGTTTCAGGATTCATGGTTGTTTCCCAGAGCTGTTCTGCGTTCATTTCACCCAGGCCTTTAAAACGCTGCAAGGTTATACTATTGTCATCTCTGCTCCAATTTCTTTCTTTCATAATCTTCGCAAGTTCACGATCATTATACGCGTAGATTACTTCTTTACCTTTCGTAATTTTGTACAAAGGGGGCTGGGCAATGTATATGTGTCCGTTATCCACCAGTGGTTTCATATATCTATAAAAGAAAGTCAATAGCAATGTCCTTATGTGTGAGCCGTCAACGTCCGCATCAGCCATAATAATAACCTTGTGATAGCGCAGTTTAGAGAGATCCAGCTCATCACCAAAACCTGCTCCCAGTGCTGTTATTACAGGACTTAACTTATCGTTGCCGAACACTTTGTCTTCCCTGGCCTTTTCGACATTCAACATTTTCCCCCAAAGAGGAAGTATGGCCTGGAACCTTCTGTCCCTTCCCTGTTTTGCGCTGCCGCCAGCCGAATCACCCTCAACAATAAAAAGTTCACATTTTGAAGGATCTTTATCTGAACAATCGGCAAGCTTTCCGGGCAATGATGTACTTTCAAGCGCGGATTTTCTTTTTGTTAACTCTCTTGCTTTTCTGGCCGCCTCCCGCGCTCTGAATGACAATAAGGTTTTTTCAACAATAATCCTTGCTATCTTTGGATTCTCTTCAAAAAAATATGTTAGTTTTTCTGTAACTATATTTTCTGTAAATGATCTTATTTCAGCATTTCCAAGTTTAGTTTTTGTCTGTCCTTCAAACTGGGGTTCATGAAGCTTAACGCTGATTATAGCGGTCAGTCCTTCTCTTACATCCTCTCCTGAAAGATTTTTATCATTTTCCTTAAGCTGATTTATTTTTCTTGCATAATCATTCACTACTTTAGTGATAGCGGTTCTGAATCCTGTTATATGAGTCCCGCCTTCGGTCGTAGCGATATTATTAGCATAGCTGTATACATTCTCATTGAATGAATCGGTATACTGCATAGCGACTTCAAGTTCCATATCATCTTTCTTTGCTTCAAAATAAATTATTTCCGGATGTATAACTTCTTTGTTTTTATTTATATATTCAACAAATGAGCTTATTCCGCCTTCATAATGCAGTACAATCTCGTTCTTTTCTTCCTGTCTGTCATCAATTACAGTAATAGTGATCATTTTATTGAGGAAAGCCATTTCTCTGAAACGTTTAACCAGAACATCAAAATCAAAAACAGTTTCCTCAAATATTTCCTCATCCGGTTTAAAAGTAGTTTTCGTGCCTGTTTGGTTTATATCGCATTCGCCTATAATTTCTACTCCGGTAACCGGCACACCTCTTTCATAACGCTGTTTGTAAATTTTACCGTCACGGGCGACCTCAACTTCCATCCATTCAGACAAGGCATTAACAACAGAAGCCCCGACACCGTGCAAACCACCTGAAACTTTATAACCATTTCCGCCGAATTTTCCGCCGGCGTGCAGAACGGTATGAACTACCTGCATGGTGGGTATTTTTAATTGCGGATGAATACCTGTCGGTATTCCCCGTCCGTTATCATATACAGTTACACTGTTGTCTTTATTCAGGATAACATGTATCTGATCGCAGAAACCGGCCAATGATTCGTCAATACTGTTATCAACAATTTCATAAACAAGATGATGTAATCCTCTTGACGAAGTGCTTCCAATATACATGCCCGGTCTTTTTCTGACCGCTTCCAATCCTTCCAGGACCTGTATTTGTTCTTCATTGTACTCTATATTATTATTCATATTATTATTTATCTCATTCATCTAATAATATCCTCCCAATATCATCAGTATCTTTACATATTCTTTTACTCAATGTCGCTGTGGATATCGGAGATAAATAAACCGTTTGTTTTCCCTCACGCACCGTCACAATAAACGATTTAGGTAAATCTGCGCCTATTGTTTCAACCATACCTTTTTCCTGGCAGTTTTTTAAAAATTCTCTTGTATTATTGGATGTAGTTGTTTTTTCTATATCCATAATCGCTATTATATCGTTCATAAATACAACTTTTTCTACTCCAATATGCAGGAACATAAATATCACCTTTCAATTCTAGTCCATATCAATACTTTTTTCAACTTTTGTCATTACTTTGCCGTTTTCAATAAAAAACTTTTTTATTGTTCTCTGATCCTGGCTGATAAACCGTGTTTCATCCGTTGCTGTTATAATTGTCTGCACGTTTGACAAACCTTTCAGTAAATATTCCTGCCTTTTTAAATCAAGTTCCGACAAAACATCGTCCAATAAAAGAACCGGCTTTTCTCCCTTAATTTCTTCAATATAAAAAAGTTCCGCCAAAATTAAAGATAATGCAAGAGTTCTTTGCTGCCCCTGGGAACAATACTGTCTTGAATTCATTCCGTTCAGCAGTATTTCAAAGTCATCCCTGTGCGGACCGAAAATGCACTGCGAAATACTTATTTCCTTTTGCATGCCTTCGTTCAACCTTTTTAAGAGTTGATTTTCATAGTATTTTTCGTCTTTTTCTTCATTTGTTTCGCAAAACGTTTTATAGACCAATTCTGAACTCTCAGCGCCACCTGTTATTTTATGTATTTCTTCGTTCATATATTTTTTCAGCCTGTTAATGGCGCTGTTTCTTAAATATGCAATCTTTCCCCCATAAACGGAAATATGTTCATTCCATACCGGGATTATTTCTTCGTATTTTTTTTCGGACTTTCCTTTTTTCAACGCTATAGATTTGTTTTTAATAAGAGAATTGTATCTTCTTAATAAATGAAGATATTGCCTGTTAGTCTGACACAATAATATGTCCAGGAATTTTCTTCTTATGGCGGGAGAACCTTTTACAACTTCGAGAGTTTCCGGTGAAAAAAGAATCATATTCAGTGTTCCAAGTATATCAGAAAGCTTGTCTCTTTTTATCCCGTTAATCTCAGCACTCTTTTTTTTATCTTTTGAATATCTTATTATTATGGAGTTTTCCCTGTCATTTATTTTAGATTTGAGTTTTATCTCAAATCCTGGTTGGCCTCTTTGTATCAAATCGTTATAATTATTTGTTCTGTGAGATTTACCGGTCGAGGCTATATACAAAGCTTCCAATATATTTGTTTTTCCCTGGGCATTTTGTCCGTACAGAATATTGATTCCTTCACCAAAAGTCAGGCTTTCTTTTTTGTAATTCCTGAACCTGTTTAATTCTAACTCATGTATGGTCACTTTATTTCACCATTTTGTACAATCCTGTATTCTTTATTGTTTACCCTTATTATATCGCCATTGCGAAGTTTTCTTCCCCGCCTGTCTTCCGGCTCATTATTTACTAAAACACTGTTTTGCTTAATAAAATAGCGCGCCTCTCCTCCTGTGCCGATAATATTAGCATATTTCAAAAACTGATCCAGTTTTATATATTCTGTATTGATAAAAATGTCTTTCATAATCGCGCCTTTCAGTTATTTCTTATTCTAACCGGCAATATCAGGTAAAGATATCTGTCATGATCCAGAGCGGTAATAATACATGGCCCAACAGAAGATGTAAATGATATTTTTATTATTTCATCGTTAATTACCTTAAGGGCATCTATAAAATATCTAGGATTAAAACCTATCTGAAGGGGAGAACCCTCGTTTTCTATTTTTATCTGTTCTTTTGATATACCTACGTCAGCTGTCGAAGAAATAAGCATATCATCGTCATTTATAGCAAACTTTACAGGGTATCTTTTATCATCGCTGGTTATTAACGACGCTCTTTCAAGGCTGTCAATAAGGTCATTCGTATTGACCTTGATAACGGTTTCAAACTTAGTCGGTATATAGCTTTTATAATTCATAAACTCGCCGTCCAAAACATTTGAAGAAATCCTGCACTCTTTAAACTCAAAGGATATTATATTTCCTGATAATGATACCCTAAGATCCTCGTCACTGGTTTCAAGTATCCTTAATATCTCATTCATATTCTTTCCGGGAACTACTACTTTTAAACTTACATCTTCTTTAATCAACGAATTGCTTACAGCCATTCTGAATCCGTCCAGGGCAACTATCCTGATTTCCCCGTTTTCTGCTTCGATAAGCGCCCCGGTCATAATCTTCCTGTTTTCATCCGTACCAACAGCGAATATTGTCTGTTTTATCAGTTCCTTCATAGAAGCCTGGCTAATACTGAAAGATATGTCGTTTTTGTATTCCGGAGGCAACGGATAAGAAGACGCATCCATCCCTTTTATTTCAAAGTATGAATTTAAGCATTCAATCTTTACCTTGCTGTTATCGAATACTTCAATCAATACCGGAGCATCAGGAAGTTTTCTTATTATATCTCCGAATATCCTTGCATTTATAACGATTGATCCTTTTTCCATTATGTCTGCGTCAAGATTATATTCAATTGCCAAATCATAATTATTTCCAATCAGCTTGAGTTTTTCATCTGCTTCGATATATATTCCTTCCAGTATAGGCAGCGTAGCTTTTGCCATAATAGCTTTTTGAACAATATTAATTGCTTCCAGTAAAACTTGTTTAAGGATTATGACTTTCATCGCTTTATCTCCTTGTTTTATTTTTTGTTTTAGTCGTAATAGTAGTAAGTATTGTTAATAATGTTGATAAACAACTAAAAATATTGATAAAAAACGATTTTGTTTGTATAAAACTTTGTTGATAATTTTTTTTTTTAATTGAATAACATTTTACTTTTTATTACGACAAAGTTTTCAACATGATTTCCTTCCACATATCCACATTTTTTTGAGGATAAACTTATGAAACTACTGTTTTCCTGTAATATTTCTTTTTAACTCTGTAATGGCCCGTCTCAATTCAGGGCTTTGCTCCATTTCACTGGCAATTTTGTCACATGCGTGCATAACGGTTGTGTGATCTCTGCCTCCAAATACCTGGCCTATTTTAGGGAGAGACATTCCTGTCAATTCCCTGCAGAGATACATTGCAACCTGCCTTGGGAATGAAATATCACGGGATCTTTTTTGTGTCAACATTTGGTCAGGAGATATGTCATAGTACCTGGAGACAACCTTGATCACCGTATTATAATTTACATTGGTAACCGATATATTTGCCAGGATTTGTTTTAAACATTCCTGAGCAAGCTCCAGTGTTATCGGGCTTCCGGTTAATGAAGCGTAAGCGATAACGCGGTTAAGCGCTCCTTCCAGTTCCCTGATGTTTGATTCTATGTTGTTTGCAATATATACCAAAACATCAATCGGTATATCATAATTTTCCAATTGTGATTTTTTTCTAAGAATCGCGATACGTGTTTCGGTATCGGGAGCCTGTATATCAGCGATCAATCCCCATTCAAATCTTGAACGAAGCCGTTCTTCCAAAGTAAGTATTTCTTTTGGAGGTTTGTCGCTGGATATAACAATCTGCTTATTTGATTCATAAAGCGCGTTAAAAGTATGGAAGAATTCCTCCTGGGTTCGCTCTTTTCCTCCTATAAACTGTATATCGTCTATAAGCAGAACATCTATGCTTCTGTATTTATTGCGAAACTCCTCATTTCTGTCATCTTTTATTGCGTTAATAAGTTCATTGGTAAATTTTTCAGATGATGTGTACAGAACTTTCGCGTCTTTGTTCTGTTCAATCACATAATGACCTATCGCGTGCATCAAATGAGTTTTGCCAAGGCCTACTCCTCCGTAAATAAACAGGGGATTATAGGCTGTGGCAGGAGCTTCGGCCACGGCCAGCGCAGCTGCGTGCGCCAACTGGTTACCGCTTCCTTTTACAAATGTATCAAATGTATATTTAGGATTTAAGATTGAAAGTGCCGGAGATATTTCCTCCGAAGTCTCTTTGTTGTTTTTTGTTTTTTGTAATCCTTCTGAGCCTTTAATGTAGAATTCTATGTTTAAATCCCTGTTGGTTACTATTTTAACCGCGTTATGTATAAGATCTTTATACCTGGATTTAATTATACCTAAATTAAATTCTGAAGGAACCTCAAGAACTAGACTGTTATTATCTATAGAAACTGGAACAATGGTCTCAATCCATGTTGAGAAGCTGACACTTGTTAATTCCTCCTCAAGCAGTTTTGTGACTTGATACCATGTTTCATGTAATCCAGTTGACATTAGAAATTCCCCCATTTGTTTTCCTGACCGTATCTTTAAATATATCAAACTTCATTCTTCGTTTCAACAAAAACTCAGTGGGGGAATCGCGGATTAATATGATACAAATGACGTAAAATAAATTCCATCTTTATTAATATCAGTTATGGTATTTATAACCTATATATAAAAGACAATATAAAAGACAGATTTTTTACCATCGACGTCTTTCCGTAGAGTTATGCAAGAAGCCATTTGATTACTTTTTGTTGACTTTATCACATAGTTGGTTATATAATATTTGCTGGCGTCCTTTTTATTAGAAAAATACTTGATTTTATATACACACATGACGGACTGAACGGAGGTGCAATAAATGATCCGTACCTATCAGCCTAAGAAGAGGCAACGTAAAAAGGAACATGGCTTCAGAAAAAGAATGAAGACTTCAAACGGAAGAAAAGTATTAAGAAGAAGAAGATTAAAAGGCAGAAAAAGATTAACTGCATAAAGACCATTTTACTGGTCTTTTCTTCTATTTTGAATACAACATGGTTCTCAGCATGGCAATTACTGTATTCGAATTAAGTTACCCTGATTTGCTGTTTTCAAAAAGACATTTGATTTTACCTTTTCAGGCAGATGTTGCAGGAAATTGCCGATTATTCTTTTAGCCCTTGTATCAAGCGGCTTAAAATTACGGCATAATTGAAACATTATGAGCAGAACAGGGTACTTTCTTTAATATGTCAGATTCTTTATTATGCCGGACTTGATGCGTAATGACATTGATGCTTGTTCATTTAACGGTTTAATAAAATATCATAAATAAAATGATTAACACGTTGAATAATATCCAATGCTAACAAGATAGAAATCTTGAAAGCGGAACAGAAGAAAACGGAATGAAAAAGCATTATACATTAGTAAACAATAAAGAATTTCAAAAGGTATACAAGCGAGGAAAGTACGCTGCGTCCTCCTTTCTGGTTGTTTATTGTCTCAAGAACAACACGGAGACAACGAAGATTGGAATTACCACCAGTAAAAAGGTTGGAAAATCTGTGAAAAGAAACAGGATGCGCAGACTGATAAAAGAGAATATTAGGGAATTGTATGATAAACTTAACAAAGGGTTTAATATAGTTATAGTAGCAAGAAAAAGTGAAAAATACGCGAACAAGGAGATTATAGGGAAAGAGTTAAGGTATCTTCTCTATAAATTGGATCTTTTAGATGGGGAAAGCAAATGTTAAAAAGGATATTAATATCAGTTATAAAGTTTTATAAACGTTATTTATCGCCCCTGAAAAAAAAGCCTTCATGCAGATTTTATCCTACATGTTCGCAATATGCCCTGGAAGCCATATCTAAATACGGAGCGCTAAAGGGCACTTATTTATCGATAATCAGGATATTAAAGTGTCATCCCTTCCACCCAGGAGGATATGACCCTGTAAAATAGATACTTGGAGGATAAAGTTATATGGGAATATTAAGTGCGATTGGCAAGTTATTTGGTATGCTGATGTATTTTATATATAATACTATCGGCCTCCATAATTATGCACTTTCACTGGTTTTTTTCACAATAGCCTATAAGTTGATTCTATTGCCGTTATCCATCAAACAAATGAAGTCTGCTCAATTGATTCAGGAACTTCAGCCGGAACTGCAGAGAATCCAGGAACGCTATAAACATGACAGGGAAAAGCTCCAGGAAGAACAAATGAAGTTTTACCAGGAGCATAATTATAATCCCGCTTCCGGCTGCTTACCCATGTTGATACAGTTACCCATTATTGTTGCGCTCTTTTATGTAATAAGAATGCCCATGTCATATATGCTGGACATACCAGCAAGAGCGGTAAGTCATATGGCTCTTGTATCCATACAGTCTGGAGATTTGGCTTTTGATAACAGCAGGTATAACCTGGATCTACGGGATCCATACGGGGACGATATCAATGATGCTTATCTGCAGCAGGCATTCAAGGATCTGTCCGGTAAAGACCCATATCTTGAAATTAAATTATTGGATGTAATAGCCCGAAAAGAAGCGCTTGTTTCTGAAAATCCTTATCTTTCACAGGAGCAAAAGCAGATATTGCAGGATTTTGATCTAAAATTATTCAATTTCTTTAACCTGGGAATCAAACCGACGATTAATCCGAAGGAAATTGCCGCTAATCCTAGTGTATATCTTCCTGCGCTGATTCTTTTGATTATTGCAATTGGCACAACGTTTTTGACGACATTGCAATTGATGCCCAAACAGCCTGAATCAAAAGGAAAAGGCAAAGACAAGAAAACTGCAAACAACGGCTGCGCCAACCAAAGTATGCTTTGGATGAGTCCGATAATGACTTTATGGATTGGATTAGGTACTCCAAGTGGCTTATCGTTTTATTGGACATTGAATAATATATTGAGCTTTGGTCAGCAGAAACTTGTTAACAAGTTTTACAGGAAGGATGACAAAGCGAGAAAGGAGGATAGCAATGTTGCAAAAGTCAGTAACAAAAGAGGCAAAGACAGTTGATGAGGCAATCAGGCTTGCATGCGAGGAACTCGATACGGATATCGATAACGTAGATGTTGAAGTCATTAGTGAAGGAAACAAGGGAATACTGGGGATAATAGGTAATAAAAATGCCGTTGTCAAAGTTACACAAAAAGTTACTATCGATGATATCATTGTTGATTTCTTAAATCCCATTTTTGAAAAAATGGGCATTACGGCGAACCTTGAAATCACGCGTGAAGAGGATACTATAACCGTACGTTTGACGGGTGACGACATTGGTATTGTTATAGGCAGAAGGGGAGAGACCCTGGATGCCCTGCAATATCTTCTCAGCCTTGTGGTAAACCGCAGATCAGAAGAATATATACGTGTAATCATGGATGTGGCAGATTACAGGAAAAAGAGGGAAGAGACTCTTAAAAGGCTTGCAAAAAGAGTCGCGGATAAAGTTGCTAAATATCGTAAAAACGTGACACTTGAACCCATGAATCCGTATGAAAGAAGAATAATTCATTCAACATTGCAAAACCATAAGTATGTCGAAACGCAGAGTACAGGAGAAGAACCGAATCGTAAGGTGGTTATCCGTTACAAGCCAGGAAACAGCAGAACTTAATCATAGAGAATAAAGGGGTTGTCTCGAAATAAAATAAACGTTATTCTTGTGCCATAAGATAATTTTTCACGGCGAAAAGAATAACAATGAGTTTGAGGCAGCCCTTTAATAATTCATTTTATAAAAAACTTGATATGACAGGAGTTGGAAAGACAGGACAATATGATCAACGATACTATAGCAGGTGTTTCTACAGCTGTCGGGAATGCAGGGATCTCGGTAATCCGGTTAAGCGGACCAGAAGCATTTTCGATAGCGGATAAGATTTTTAAGGGTAAACATTCGGTACTGGAACAAAAATCTCATACAATTCAATACGGAAAAATCATATCAAACCAGACCGGCGAAGTAATTGACGAGGTCCTTCTTATTAAAATGGAGGCTCCCCGCACTTATACCCGTGAGGATGTAGTGGAAATTTCCAGCCATGGCGGCTATACCATTGCATCAGCATTATTGAGCCTGCTTTACAGTAACGGAGCCAGACCGGCAGAGCCGGGGGAATTTACGAAAAGGGCCTTTTTAAACGGCAGGATAGACCTGTCCCAGGCTGAAGCCGTAATGGATATTATCCAGGCCAGGACTCAAAGAGTATCAAGAGTCGCAGTAAAACAGCTTGAGGGGTCGGTGTCCAATAAGCTCAACGAAATAAGAGAGAGAATTATAACTCTCCTTTCAGATATAGAGGTTAATCTTGACTATCCCGAGTATGATGCCGAGGAAATCACCCTTGCCCAGGCCGGTAAAGAAACCGCGTCAATAGTAATTGAAATTGATAATCTGATAAAAAGCTTCCACTATGGAAAACTCTTAAGAGAAGGCATGGAAATAGTTATTGCCGGCAGACCCAACGTGGGTAAATCTTCTTTGATGAACAGGCTTACCAGGAAGAATCGATCGATAGTAACCGATATCCCGGGTACTACACGGGACACTATTGAAGAATATGTGAATATAAAGGGCATACCTGTTAAACTTGTGGATACAGCAGGTGTAAGGGAGACTTCTGACCAGGTTGAACAACAGGGCGTGGAAAGAAGTATAAAAGCCATTTCGGATGCAGACCTGGTAATACTGTTAATAGATGTTTCCCAAGGTTTTACCGCAGGGGATCATGAGCTGCTTAATAAAGTTTTAATGGAAAACAAGCCTTATATATTGTGCTTAAACAAAACCGATCTCGTAAGTGACAGGCAACTGATCGATGAAACACTTAATTTATATCCCGATGCAATCCTGATGTCGGTTTCAGAAGATAAGGGAATAGATGAGCTGGAGGAGCGTATTTTAGGATTTGCGACTGAAAACAGGCAGGATATTGATAACCAGGTTTTAATAACAAACGCCAGACATGAAAGCCAGCTGAAAAAAGCGAAAGAATACCTGGAGTCGGCTTATAAGGCAAGCGTATCGAAAATGACACTGGATATGGTGGCCCTGGATCTTAAAGCAGGGCTTGAGGAATTGGGGAAAATAACCGGTCACCATGCTGATGAAGATGTTATAAACGCGATTTTCTCAAGATTTTGTCTTGGAAAATAGAACGTGAATATAACATGGGGGACGGTTCTTCTGTTAAATATTTAGGAACATAACGTTCCCAAATACAACCTTAGCTGATTAATTAAAAGCTGTAGGACCTTACAAGTAAACAAAAGATTCTTCGCTACGCTCGGAATGACACTGAGATTGTCATTCTGGGTATTGTGTACCTCCTCAAGTGTGATCTGAGCGGAGCGCGGCACTCTATAACCGTCATCCTGAGCGGAGCGTAACATCCTTAAACCGTCATCCTGAGTGGAGCGTAACATCCTTAAACCGTCATCCTGAGTGGAGCGTAAGCGGAGTCGAAGGATCTTATATACGTTGACGCAGAAGATTCTTCGCTGACGCTCAGAATGACATGGGGAGGGGGGGCGCTCAGAATGACATGGGAAGGAGGGGCGCTCAGAATTACAAAAGGAAATGCTCAGAATGACAGAAGGAAATACTCGGTATGACAAAAGGGAATGTTCAAAATGACAGAAGAGGCTCAGTAAACATGATAAACGGAAATAATCAAGGTGATATATATGAGTGATTTTATCGGAGGAGAATACGATGTAATTGTTGTAGGGGCGGGTCATGCAGGCTGTGAGGCGGCTTTGGCCACTGCTCGGATGGGTTTCAGAACGGCAATATTTACTTTGAATCTTGACAATATCGCGAATATGCCTTGCAATCCCAATATTGGAGGAACAGCGAAAGGACAGCTGGTAAGAGAAATCGATGCGTTAGGCGGCCAAATGGGTATTGCGGCAGACGCCAATTTAATACAGTCTAAAATCCTCAACAGAGGAAAAGGTCCTGCCGTATATTCTTTAAGAGCGCAGATCGACAGGCGGGCATACAGCACTTATATGAAGCATGTACTGGAAAAGCAGGAAAACCTGGAAATAAAACAGGCAGAAGTTACCGACGTTTTATGTGAAGCAGGAAAAATAAAAGGAATACGTGTCCATACAGGTACAGTATACTATTGCCAGGCTCTTATTTTAACCACCGGCACTTATCTAAAAGGAAGCATAATCATAGGCGAAAGTAAAATAAGCAGCGGTCCTGACGGACTTTTACCCGCAAACAGGCTGTCGGACAGCTTAAAAGGACTGGGTATTGAACTGATGCGCTTTAAAACCGGAACACCTCCACGGATAAATGAGCGCAGCATAGACTATTCAAAACTGATTGAACAGCCGGGTGATGAAGAAATAATTCCCTTTTCTTTCATGACAGGAGAACTCAATATTGAACAGGTACCTTGTTATATGACCCATACTACGGCTGAAACTCATAGGATCATCCGGGAAAATCTTCACAGATCACCCTTGTATAGCGGCGAAATCAAAGGAATAGGACCCAGATATTGCCCGTCCATTGAAGATAAGGTGGTACGATTTGCTGATAAAGAAAGCCACCAGGTTTTTATCGAACCAATGGGACTGGGAACAAAGGAAGTATATCTTCAGGGAATGAGCACCAGCATGCCGGAAGATGTGCAGATAAAAATGGTCAGATCATTGCCGGGCCTGGAAAATGCCCAGATAATGAGACCGGCCTATGCAATTGAATATGATTGTATAAATCCTACCCAGTTGAAATTATCATTGGAGATAAAGGGAATAGAAGGTTTGTTTTTTGCCGGGCAGATCAACGGCAGTTCCGGATACGAGGAAGCGGCGGCCCAGGGCATTATGGCAGGCATTAATGCGGCATTGAAACTCCAAAACCGGGAACCATTGATATTAGACCGTTCGCAGGCCTATATAGGCGTTTTGATTGATGATTTGGTTACAAAAGGAACCAGGGAACCTTATCGTATGATGACATCCCGTGCCGAATACAGGCTTTATTTAAGGCAGGATAATGCCGATTTAAGACTGACTCCTATAGGATATGAAATCGGCCTGGTGTCCCCGGAGCGATACAAACGGTTTCTGGTTAAAAAACGCCTGATTGAGGAAGAAATAAAACGGTTGCAGGATACCATACTTCCGGCAAACGACAGAATTAATGATTTCCTGGAAAGACACGGCAGCACCAGGATCGTTACAGGAATAAAACTGTATGATCTTTTAAAAAGGCCGGAAATAGAGTATCATTATCTTAATGAAATCGGCCAGGGAGCCGATCTTCCGAAGGAAGTAATAGAGCAGGTTTCAATAAGTATTAAATACGAGGGATACCTGAAGCGGCAAATGAATCAGATTGAACAGTTTAAGCGGATGGAGGAAAGGCATTTGCCCGATGATATTGATTATGCAAGTATTCATGGCTTAAGTTCGGAAGCTAAACAAAAACTCAGCTCAATAAAGCCTGTATCCCTCGGACAAGCTTCAAGAATCTCGGGAGTATCACCCGCCGATATTGCGGTGCTTTTAGTATATTTAGAAAGCCGGAAGAGAAAGAGCTAGCGGCAAGAAGACATGTGGTCAACCTTACATGTTATTCTGAGCGCACCTTCGTGTCATTCTGAGCGTCAGCGAAGATTCTTAAAGATTCTTCACTTAGCTTCGTTCATTCAGAATGACATTTACGCAAGATCCTTCGACTCCGCGGTGCTCTGCTCAGGATGACAATTTAGATTATACCGCTGTGCTCCGCTCAGGAAGACACAAAGGATCTGAAAGGATTGCATAATTTATGTTGAGCGATAAAAATATAGAACTGCTAATAAAAGGTGCAAAAGAATATAACATAGTACTTTCAAATGAACAAACAGAAAAATTCTCCCAGTACGCCAGGCTGTTGATTGAGTGGAATGAAAAAATTAACCTTACAGCTATCACGGACCCGGAAGATATTGTTATTAAGCATTTTTTAGATTCACTTTCAATTGCGGGGCTTATACCAAATGAGACAATATCGCTGGTAGATGTAGGAACGGGAGCGGGTTTTCCGGGTATACCATTAAAAATAACAAGGGAAAACCTGAAAGTGACCTTATTGGATTCCCTTGCCAAAAGAATCAATTTCCTAAATGAAGTATGTAATTATTTAATGTTGGAGGATATACTCACTGTTCACAGCAGAGCCGAAAATTTCGGAGCCGACCCAAAATACAGAGAGAGCTTTGATTATGCTACAGCCAGAGCGGTAGCCAACCTTCCGGTTCTTTTAGAGTATTGTCTGCCTCTTGTTAAAGTCGGAGGAATCTTTATCGCAATGAAAGGACCTGACGGCAAGGAGGAACTGAAGGAATCCGGGAAAGCTTTGGATGTATTGGGCGGGGAAATAGAAGATGTTAATTATTTTACTCTTCCTTATAGTAATATTGAAAGATGCTTAATAAAAGTAAGAAAATGTAGACATACTCCGACAAATTACCCCAGAAAATGTGGAATTCCGACAAAAAAACCTATTAAATGAATTCAAAACTCTCATTATATAAGGGTTTGTGCGATATTTAATTCAGAATAAAAAAAGGAAGATGCAATCAAAGGGCGAAATTTTTTAATAATGGTAAGATATTTTGATACACAAAAGAGAATGAAAGGAAAGGTGCCCTATGATTGCAACGAAAATAAGATTTCCTGGGTTAGAAAAGAAATACGAAGAAAAGAAATCAGATGAGAAAAAGATAACCATGATTCCTATTGATTTGATCAGGCCAAATCCTTATCAACCCAGAAAGAAGTTTGACAATTCTTCTTTGGATGAGCTGTGTCAATCAATACAGCAATATGGTGTTATTCAACCAATTAACGTCAGAAAGGTGAATAACTCTCATTATGAACTTGTTGCGGGGGAAAGAAGACTTAGGGCAGCTGCTATGGCCGGCTTAAAGGAGGTTCCGGCTATAATTGTCGATGTCGGTGAAGACGATTCGGCTATTATGGCGCTGATAGAAAACCTCCAAAGGGAAGATTTAGGTTATCTTGAGGAAGCAGAAGGCTACAGGAATTTAATCAAGGAGCACGGACTGACCCAAGAAGAACTTGCGCAAAAAATTGGGAAAAGCCAATCAACAATCGCCAACAAGATTAGAATACTTAGATTGTCACCAATGATAAAGAAAATACTTACCGATAATGGTCTTACCGAAAGACATGCAAGAGCCCTGTTAAAAATAGAAGACGAGCAGATTCAATTAAAAGTGCTGCAAAAAGTTGTTGAAAAGGGCTTGAATGTCAGAAAGACAGAGGAGCTTGTTCAGAAGGCTTTGGAGAAATATTGCAATCAGGGGAAAACAGAAGAATCTAAAGGTCGCGTAACTAAGTCAATAAAAGATATAAGAATTTTTGTAAACACAATTCGTCAGGCAATAGATACCATGAAAAGATCAGGAGTAAATGCGCGTGCAGCCCAGATTGACCGGGGAGATTTTTTGGAATTTATAGTGCGCATACCTAAAAAAGAAACTCTCAAAAAAGCCCAATAAAACTCTATAAAGGAGTTTAGCAATAACAGGATATAACGATCTCCGAATTAGACCTGCCTTAAAAGCAGGTCTTTTTTTAAGATGGACATAAAACAAAATGTTTATTAAAATAAATATACTACGCTTAAAAAATTGGATACAATATTTATTGTATGGAAATGAAAGGAAGCATCATAAATGTCCGAATACGGCGGGAACAGAGAAAATCCACATGCTAATCGTATAATACCGGTTGATATTGAAACAGAGATGAAACAATCTTTTATCGATTATGCCATGAGCGTAATCGTAGACCGGGCACTTCCAGATGTAAGAGACGGCTTAAAGCCGGTGCACAGAAGAATCCTTTATGCCATGAATCAACTGAACTTTACCCCCGATAGAGCATACAGAAAGTGTGCGACAACGGTCGGTGAAGTTTTAGGTAAGTACCATCCCCATGGCGATGCAGCCGTATATGACAGTATTGTGCGTCTGGCGCAGGATTTCTCATTAAGATATCCTTTAGTGGATGGACATGGCAATTTTGGCTCCATAGACGGGGATCCTCCGGCAGCCATGCGTTATACGGAAGCAAGGCTTACTAAAATAGCTATGGAGATGCTCAGGGATTTAAACAAGGATACGGTGGATTTTAAGCCTAATTTCGATGAGCATGAAATCGAACCGGTGGTATTGCCTTCAAGATTCCCGAATCTTTTGGTTAACGGTTCTTCGGGTATTGCCGTAGGCATGGCAACCAATATCCCACCGCATAACCTTTCCGAAGTTATAGACGGAATTATTAAATATATAGAGAACCCTGATATAACAATCGACGAGTTGACTGAAATTATAAAAGGCCCTGATTTTCCCACGGGCGGTATTATCATCGGGAAAAGCGGCATACATGACGCATATAAAACCGGAAAAGGAAGAATTGTGGTTCGTGGAGTTGCTGAAATTGAGTCTTTTGGAAACAACCGTCAGAGAATAGTTATTACTGAGCTTCCGTATCAGGTTAATAAAGCGCGTCTCATAGAAAAAATAGCCGATTTGGTTAAGGATAAAAGAATAGAAGGAATTTCTGATTTAAGGGATGAGTCCGACAGGGAAGGCATGCGTATAATTATAGAGCTTAAAAGGGATGCAAATGCCAGCGTTATCTTAAATCAGCTCTATAAGTATACACAGCTTCAGGATTCCTTCAGCGCAAACATGCTGGCTCTTGTGCAGTCTCCGGAAGGGAAATTTGAGCCAAAGGTACTGAATCTTAAAGAATTTATTAAATACTATGTGCTTCATCAGGAGGATGTAATCCGCCGCAGAACAAGATACGATCTTGAAAGAGCAGAAGCCAGAGCTCATATTTTAGAAGGATTAAAGATCGCACATGACAATATTGATGAAGTAATTAATATTATCAGAAGCTCAAGAACCGAGGCTTTAGCCAAAGAAAGGCTTATGGAACGCTTCGGTTTCAGCGAAAAACAAGCCCAGGCAATAGTGGATATGAGGCTTGGAAGACTGACAGGTCTTGAACGGGAAAAACTGGAGCAGGAATATCAGGAACTGCTTGAAAAGATTGCATATTATAAGGATGTCCTTTCAAAGCCCGAACTTGTTCACAAAATAATCAGTGAAGAACTTCTTGAAATAAAGAGTAAGTACGGTGATGAAAGAAGAACACGGATAACGTATGATGAGACTGAAATAGATATGGAGGATCTCATCAAAGATGAAGATGTAGTAGTTACTCTTACCAGGTACGGTTATATTAAGAGAACTCCTATTGATACCTATAAGAGCCAGAAACGCGGAGGCAAAGGCATTACGGGACTTACTACCCGAGAAGATGACTTTGCGACAGATTTATTTATTACTTCTACCCATAGATATCTGCTGTTCTTTACAAGCAAGGGAAATGTATATAAACTGCGGGCCTGGGAAATTCCCGAGGCAGGGCGGCACGCGCGGGGAACAGCTATTGTTAACCTTCTTCAGTTGGATAGTGACGAGAAAGTTACGGCAACAATTAAAATCCATGGCGATGAAAAGAATATGTATCTTATCATGGCCACCAAGCAGGGTATGATTAAAAAGACCCCCCTGGAGCAATATGAGAATATACGTAAGAGCGGTATTGCCGCGATAACCCTGAAAGAAGGGGACGAGCTTATAGGAACCCGTTTAACCGACGGTACCTATGATATTATTCTTGTGACTGAAAAAGGAATGGCTATACGCTTCAGCGAAAAAGATGTAAGGCCTATGGGCAGAACATCGATGGGCGTAATGGGCATACGGCTGGATGAAGATGATAAGGTCATATCAATGGTTCCTTATTTTGAAAATACTACACTGCTTGTGGTAACCGCCAACGGCTTCGGGAAAAGAACCGATTTGGATGAGTACAAGGTACAAAACCGCGGTGGTAAAGGTGTTTTAACATACCGGGTTACAGAAAAGACCGGACCGCTTGTTGGCGCAATGTCAGTTTCCGAGGATGATGACTTACTTCTTATATCAACAGACGGTACGATAATAAGAATGCCTGTAAGCGACATAAGTGTTCTAAGCCGGGTCACACAAGGGGTTACTTTAATGCGTACCTCCGAAGACAACAAAGTAGTATCGTTAACAAGAATTCCCGCAGAAGAAAACAATGAAAACAATGCGGAAGATGCGGAGAATAAAACTAATGAGGAAAATGACAATTAAACCGGAAAGAACATGTTATTAGACAAGAGCATATTTATATAAGGAATAAAGAAATAAAAAAAATAAAAAAATAAAAAAATAAAAAAAGAGGGGTATCTTGAAAAACAAGATACCCTTTGAAATCAATTAAATAAATATATTAGGGGGGGTAAATAATTGACAAATATTTATCAATTATTTTTAAATAAAAAAAATATAAGTTTATTATAAAACAATGTATTGAAAAATGCCAGACTTATTCTGGTAGTTTATAACTTAACAAATCAATAAAAATAGCATTATATTTTATCTTTTATATTTTATTCGATTTTCAGAGTCCATATATTAAAACATAAAAATCTCAACAGAAAATGCTCGATTGCTTTGCATGAATAATATTTTTTAAAAATTAATATTCAATTCCTTCTATAAAAATTACTATAATATAAGGTTTGAATTTTATCATATCGCATGAAATGCTTAAAAATGACAATAAAAAATGTCGAAAACAGGCTTGACATGAAGTTAATATGATGTTAAACTAAAAATCCGTTGTCCGGTATAATTCACAAGAACGAATTATGCGAAAAAGAATGAAAAAAATAATTGAAAAAGTTCTTGACAATATCGAGCAACGATGGTAAGATATAAAAGCTGTCTCCGCTGAGGTTGAGAGAGAGGCTGAAAGCGGGACAGGGAGCCGGAAAAGGGAGTACGGCAGAAGTGGACATTGAAAATTGAACAGTGTACGAAATGTCATGG
>JAAYFU010000025.1 GCA_012728095.1 Clostridiaceae bacterium | reverse complement strand
TTCAAAGACCGAAGCAAAGAAAAACGCAATAATAAAAGGCAGGATATACTTCCATATCAGCGTGAACAGGAAAATCAAAAATATTGCAATAAGAATCTTAAGAATACTTAATAGTATTGTTTTTGTTCTTTCAGACATAAACGCTCCTTTTATTATTTTTTAATTTATATATTACAAATTCCATATAATATTAAACAGCAAAACTCTCAAAAGCGCGTCTTATATAAGTCAGCCTTCCGTTTATTCTGGTGCTTTCCATAAGGGATATCCCCGGCACTTCAAATGAATATCCAGGTTTATCGCTCATTTCTATACCGAAACTGTCCGGCTGCAAAATAGCTTCTCTAACCAAAGTTATGTGAGGTGTATACCGGTTTTCTTTTTTAATCGGCATTATGTTTTCAAGTCCGGATTCTATATCATTAAAAAGGTTTATTAAATATTTATTTTCCGATATCCCGGCCCATACTATACTCTTGTTACCTTTATCGAATTTACCAAGTTTGTCCAGCTCTAAAACGAATTTTTTATACCTGATAGAAACTTTTTTTATCAAATCACATACGTCATTAAAGACAGACATATCAATTTCACCCAGAAATTTTATGGTAAGATGAAGATTTTCAACACGGGTGTAATTTCCCCGCACGCCCGTATTTCTTAATTCATCCTGGATCTTTGCAAGGAAATTGCGGGTATTTTTATCAAATTCTATAGCAATAAAACATCTCATATAATTATTAAATAAACCATTAATAAAAATACAGGTTTTATTTTTAGCCATAATTCTATCATAAAAATATGCCGGATAAAATAAAACCCGGATTAAACTTTAATTAAAGTTTCCGGGATTTGGTTTATATATACTATTCATCATCACTGTCATCATGAAGGGGTTCGTGGCGTATATCCTGGGCACCGCAGCCTCCGCAGCAACCCTGACAGCCTTCGTATCTGTCGTCTTCTAAAAGACCGTTTCTTCTTTTATAATCCTGCAGGGCGGCAGCAATCGCTTCCTCTGCCAGTACCGAACAATGGACTTTTACCGGAGGCAGTCCGTCAAGGGCTTCCATCACCACTTTGTTGGTTATCATTTCTGCCTCTTTTATTGTCTTACCTTTGATAAGTTCGGTAGCCATACTGCTTGTCGCCACAGCCGCTCCGCATCCGAATGTCTTAAACTTTGCATCCTTAATGATTCCGTCTTCTATCTTTAAGTACATTTTCATTATATCTCCGCATTTGGCATTTCCCACCTGGCCTACGCCATCAGCGTCCTCTATCTCTCCTACATTCCGGGGATTCAGAAAGTGGTCCATCACTTTTTCACTATACATCATACAGCTCACACTCCTTTAGTAAAATCCTCATACAGAGGCGACATATTACGAAGTTTACTTATAATCTCGTCCAGGGAATCTATCAAATAATCAACTTCCTCCTCGGTATTGATTTCTCCGAACGACAATCTCAGCGAACCATGGGCAATCTCATGAGGCAAACCTATTGCCAGAAGCACGTGTGAAGGATCAAGGGATCCGGATGTACACGCAGAACCGCTGGAGGCTTTGATTCCTTTCATGTCCAGCATCAAGAGGACCGACTCACCTTCAACAAACCTGAATGATAAATTCAAATTTCCAGGCAAACGTTTTTCCATGCTCCCATTTACACGCACATAGGGAATTCTCTCCATAATTCCTTTTAATGCCTTGTCTCTCAGACTGCTCAGTTTTTTATAGTGGGCTTCCATATTTTCGTTTGCCAGTTCCAAAGCCTTGGCGAAACCGACAATCCCCGGAACATTCTCGGTACCTGCACGCCTGTTTCTTTCCTGGTGCCCGCCATGAATAAGGCTCTCAATTTTAACGCCTTTCCTGATGTACAGCATACCGGTACCTTTAGGTCCGTAGAATTTGTGTCCGGATACCGATAAAAGATCCACTCCCAAATCCTTTACATCAATGGGAATATTCCCCGCAGCCTGCACAGCATCAGTATGAAACAGCACACCATGTTTTTTACATACCTGCGCTATTTCTTTAATAGGCTGAATAGTACCGATTTCATTGTTGGCCATCATAATGGTGACCAATATGGTGTCGGGCCGGATTGCCTTGTCTACGTCATCGGGATTAACCAGGCCTTCTTCATTAACTTTAACATAGGTAATATCATAACCCTGCTTCTGTAAAAATTCGCATGTTGCCAAAACTGCAGGATGTTCAATATTTGATGTTATAATATGTTTACCTTTTTTCTGCAAAGCCAGCGCTGCACCCTTAATAGCCCAGTTATCGGACTCGGTGCCTGAGCCTGTAAAATAAATCTCGGAGGATTCCGCGGCTCCGATGGATTTTGCAACGCTGCAACGAGCGTCCTCAACAGCTTTTCTGTTTGAACGTCCTATTGAATATATAGATGACGGATTGCCATATTGTTCAGTAAAATATGGTTTCATTGCTTCAAAGACTTCCGGTTTAACATATGTTGTCGCAGCATGATCAAAATATATAATTTGCTTCTGCATATTATTCATCCCTTTCTGTTTCAAGAATTAGCTTATCACTAAAGCCGGTAAGAAAAATGTGATAATAATCACAATAATCCGATACACAACAAAAATTCACAACATATTTCAAACATCCGGATAACCATTATAAAGTTAGCACCGCAAGCGGCAAAAGTCAACGTTAATTAGCAATGATTAGAAGATTAAAAAAAAATGAAACATGAAAATGTTTCATTAATAATATTACATTATTTTCAACTTTTATGATAATTCGCCAGCCTGCTTTTCAAAAATCCCGCATAGATGTATCAATACCTTACTGGTAGTTTTGGCTTTATTAATCTTTTTTCTCTTTTAGTAGGTCCCTGATTTCGGTAAGAAGCTGCTGTTC
>JAAYFU010000004.1 GCA_012728095.1 Clostridiaceae bacterium | reverse complement strand
CTGCTGAAATAATTTGGGTCACCATAACCGATCTCAAAACAGATTTCCTTGCCGCTTAGTTGATTTTCAGCTAAAAGTTCCTTTGATTTTTGGATCCTGAGAGAAGTAAGATAATCAATAAAGGTCTCCCCAACTTCATCTTTAAATAGCTTACTGAAATAATGGGGACTGATGTTTAATTCGTTGGCGACTTCTTCAAGGGTTATCTTATTTTTGTAGTTCTTTTTGATATACTCGATCGCTTTTATAATGAGCCTGTTATTGATCCTTTTTTCCCTGATGCTTTTTATGCTTTGAGAAACATATTCGATCCTCTTCTTGCAGCATGATTTCAGTTCCATCGGGTCCTCGATTTTCAAAAAGTCTTCAATATAATCGCCTTTCTTAAAATATTCCTCATCATCGATCCTGTATGTGTATCCCAGGTGGCTTATAAGTACCATAAGCTCCAGAAGTTTTCTCTTTATGATTTGAAAAGATGTTGCATATTCTTTGAAAAGACTGTCATAAATTTGTTCGAAGGTCTGCATGCATACTTCCGTATCTCCTGAGGCCATTCTGTCCAATAACAATTTTTCCTTCTCGTAAGTATGCTCTGATTTGGAAGTTGACTCGGCCGGTACATCCATGATATGCATTATTCCGCTCTCCGATATGACATTGATTGCCTTGAGGGCCTCGTCATATGACTTGATTACATCTTTCAGGGGATATGTTCTTCCGATCCCTATAGAAATTTTTACATCAGCTTTTTTTGACAGCAAATCATATATGTACTCAGCAATACTGACGGCCTCCTGCCTAGTGGCTGCCATATTTTTTTTCACATTGCCCGGGATAAAAACAAAAATCCTATTGTGCATGAAAGGTCCTATAATACACTTATACTTACTTTTTAATACATCCCTGAAATACTGGTATAACATTTGAGCCGATTTGTACTCATTTATTGTTTCACCGAGTTTTATGGTAAGAACATACCCTCCTTCTTCATTTAACTCAAGGAGATCCCGGTAATTCTCAATTTCTCTGCTTTGGTCATAAAAGAACAGCAAAGAATAAAAGAAACCGTTCTCAAGAATAGGTGTTACTCTCTCCAGCTTTTCTTTTAATTCCAGTTCTTTTTTCCTTTTGTCTCTATAATTGCTTATAAGTTCAATTGATTTTTTTACAGCTTGCAGTATTGTTTCCTGATCCGCGGGTTTCAGCAGGTAATCCATTACTTCCAGTTTGATTGCTTCCCTGACAAAATCAAATTTATCATATGCTGTCAATATTATAAAAACAACATCCCTCAATCTGGATTTTATTTCCCTAATTGCTTCAATTCCGTTTATACCGGGCATCATTATGTCCATCAAAATGATATCAGGTTTTATGGTTTCCGCTTTTTCTATTGCTTCACGTCCCGACTTTGCGGTTCCAACCACAATCACATGATTGAAATTCTTCTCTATGACAGACTTTACCGAATCCCGAAAAAACTGTTCATCATCAGCAATAAGCAATTTATACATAAGACCCCTCTTTTGTTAAACGTTATTTGATACTGCACAAGTGCTTCCTTCGGTGAAATGATGCTGTTACATTATTTGACAACATGTTAATCATGACAATGTCGATTAATTAAAATTAACATTTGGTAATCTTCAGTTTTCGGATGCCGAAATAAGTAAGCAATAAGTAAGCAGGCAAATGCTGATACGCCTTATGTAAAAATTAGTAAGTTTATCCATAATCTTATCCTATCATTTTTCTTTTATTTCCTGAGATTTTTTTATTATAATCATAAAGAAAGCTTGTAATATTGCGGCTTTCATTTTCATATTCAATATAATTGATGAAAAATGTTGAATTATTTTGAATTATAAAAAGGATTCTCTAATTATTGACAGGATTAAATATAATTCAGCTGATATTCATAAATTTTTCAGCTATACTTTATAGCATATATAGAAAAATATGTAAAAACATGTTGGGAAATGACAGTTTCTCTCTCTGTCCTTGTTTAATAAATTATGCTCTGATATAAACCAGTGAAATCAGAGCATCACAGTTATATACAGTTATATTATGATTAAAAGAGCCTGAAAATTATTTTTATTGATTTTTGACATACTCTTTTATGATTTTATCTATTTTTTCAAACCTTCTTTTCCAGGTATGCTCTTTAAGCCAGTCATATGTTTCTTTATCCCTGAAACCTATTTTCCCTTCCAGAATAAGACGTATTTTTTCTATGAAATTTTCATGATTCGAGCCAATATAAACGGAGGGAACATTCCGTACCTCAGGTAAATCGGTGGATACCACGGGTTTTCCCGAGGCCAGGTACTCATACATCTTTATCGGATTCGTTGCCAGGGTTATCGGATTTATACGGAACGGTATTATGCATACCGTACTGTAGTTTAAATAAGCCGGCAATTGATAATATGTTTTCATTCCCAGGTACTTAAGATTTGAAATATGCCTGGGAACCTTTATCCCATATTCGGTTCCGATAACGCATACCAGCGCTTGTTTGAATGTATGAGCTATCCGCTCCACCAATTCTGTATCAACCCAGTTGGCCCAGGCGCCGGAATAGATAATGACAGGACCGTCATGACTGATTAAATCCGGCGGTTTTTCCATAGTCTTCCCGGGTTTGAACCTTTCTATATCACAACCATTGGGAACCATTATGGTCGGTTTATCGGGGTAATTCCGAATTATCTCCTCTGAAAGTATCTTTGCTGTTGTAATGACAACATGTGATTTTTCTACCATTGGCTTTATATACGGTCTCCATGCTTCGAAATCATCCACATAGTCAAAAACAATAAAATCAGGCCGGTATAAATCCAGGAAAATATGGAGTTTCGCCCATGAAATCCATAGTATAATCTTTTTCCCCATTTTTTTAAGTTTGGGCACAATGTCTCTTATAAAGCAGCCGTTGTTATGTATTATCTTTAAATTGGGATTGATCTCGGTATAAAGCTTAGTTTTTGATTGGGTCTTATTGCAGTAGTAAACTTCATATCCGTTCATGGAGAACTGTTCCATGATTTGCTGCGGGCGCTGCCGCATATAATCCCAGTCAATGGTAGGCGGAAAAATCACCGCCCATTCAAGATCATTGGCAATAATGTCTCCAAGCTGCATATCTTTTATTTCAAACATGTGCTTTATATCCCTGTATTCATTAATAATTTCATTATTCATTCTATCTACCTCACTAGTCAGGTATTACAGGCGCTTTTGAAAGTTCCTTCATATGTTTTGATATACTTAATAAGCGAGAGGCCATATTCCTGGAAAGGATATCATCAATCATAGATTCGTTAATGATACCGTCAACGAAAAAGTCGTCCAGGTTCAGTTCTTTCAGAAGGAACTGGACCTTGGGGGTACTTTTCATCATAATGGCAGGTATCCCGTGACTTATTGCCAAAAGCCCCGCATGCAGTCTCGATGTAATAACCAGGTCCATCGAAGCGAGAAAAGACGCCTTTTTATGCAATGACACCGATTCAGGCAATATGACCCGATTATCAGGAGTACTCAAGATATTGTAATAAAAATCTTTGGAAGTATCCTGCATTGATACTGTAAACGTAGTTTTGGCCATTTTTGTTTTTGACAGGGCTTCCTTGATTTGGGTAAAATATTTTGAAGCATAAGCATTCATGCTCACCAGAATCTTTTTCCCATGCGCGGCAAGCGGGAAGGATTGTGCCTCGTAGTTCCAAATGGCTTCCGGCACTACTTTGCAATCTATTCCCAGATACTTTTGTGCCAGATCCTTGTCAGAGGATGTCCGTACCGTCACATCATAAGCCCTGCCAAGTATTTTTCTTAATTGTTCCAGGACAGGCTGTGAGACAATACGGTTGTCAATACCTACACGACTGAATATATAAGGGACCTTTATGCCTTCCTGAAGAAAATCAAAATAATTGGCGCCTAAAAAAATCAATCCTCCGCCTCCTATGATGACCAAATCATACCGGTTCAGTGTATCCCTGTATTTGTTTGTCCCCAACCTGTCGGCCAGAACAAGATTGTAATCCACATCATAGTATAAAGTGCCAAGTCCGCCGCTGAATACAGTAATATCTGCTTTGGACTCCTGTTTTTGTATAAGTTTTATCATCTCAAGTAGATTTAGCTCGTCCCCCAGATTGTTATGTCCATAATAACCTATAATAGCTATTTTCATGTCTACACCGCCTTCAATGCTTCCACAATTTCACTCGCTCTTTTCAGGTAGCTGTGATTTTCATATACATACTTCTGGCCGTTTAAGGCTATTCGTTCTCTTGACGCATCATTTTTGAGATAGTACTCCATAAGCTCCACCGTCTCTTCATAGCAGGTTGACCACACAAGATGGACGTGGTTTTTGAACATGTACTCAATTGCCCTGGTATGCTGGGTTAAAAAAAAACCGCC
Organism: Clostridiaceae bacterium; assembly: GCA_012728095.1. GTDB lineage: Bacteria > Bacillota > Clostridia > DSM-8532 > DSM-8532 > DTU059. The sequence goes on along the minus strand of JAAYFU010000004.1, from coordinate 20,565 downwards.
GCAGCCGAGTATTTCAAATGTTCTCATTGACTGCATGGTCCTGGAATTGGTTATAGAATGAACCCCCAGTGAAATCTTGGCCGAAGAATAAGCAATTACGCTTTTTTCGTGAGATATATATCCTTTATTAATATGGGGAGGCAAATTAAAAGCATGCCTGGGATTATCCCAGTCAGACCCGTATACCTCCAGCTTTTTGTTTTTATCTATAAACGGCCTGATTATGTATTCATAAGCTTTTCGACGCTCCGGGAAAACATTGTAGTTGTTTCCTATATGTACGGCGTCAAGGGAAGCAAAATGCTTATCTACAGGATATTTATAATAATAGTCCGGATCGGCGGCAAAAGGTATGCAAATTGCCTTATGTCCTCTCTTCCTGTAGCTTTCCAGCATTTCAATGTCCGGAGTCAATACCAGTACTGACCTCTGAGCCCATTTCATGGCAAGGGTATAATGAGCAATCGGATCCTCTACAGCCCAATAAATATGAGGTATTTTATATTCTTCAAGTACCGGGAATATGAATTTTTTTGTTTCAACTCCTCCCTCTGTAAAAATATAGTCGGGCTTGAATTCTTTAATTTTCAGTTTCAGTCCTTCTACGGTCTGCTGGGGAACCTCAAGCCTGTCAGTTTCCCAACCCAGTTTTTGGAATCCTTTCTGCATACCGTATTTAATCATGGGAGTCGGGTTTGTAAAAAGAATCTTCATTTTTCCCCACACTTCTACATTTATTGCTCCATATTTCAATATATGTGGATAAGCCCTTCATTGTGATTTTTCAGTATCATTATCTTTCTCCTCCAATGATTAACAGTATTTAACAAGAGAGCATAGAATAAAGTACTGACCTGTTTATTTATGGGAGGTATATATGAATATAGAAAAGCATGATAAAACCGTTAACATTTTAACTTTTAGACCATTGGCCAAATTTAAATCAAAAAACACGCAGATTTTTTTCCAGGAAAAAAGAGATCCAGTCACCGGGGAACGCTTAGGCATCAAGGAACCAGTAACTTTGTTCATAGATAATGCCGGAGATTTTTTTGAATATCCCCTGGAATGCATTCAGTGTGTTGTTGTCCGTACCGATGAACCTCAATGGTCTTATATCTGCGACGATAAGATAAAGATAAGTGTGGGGTTCAAAGTAATACTGGTAGTCAAATTTTCCGGCAGCAATACTTATGAAATCATAACCCTGCCTGATGATATCGGGGTTAAATGTACCACCTTATATGATCTTTCCGTAGTACAGGTTTCAAGAAGTATATACCAAACGATGCAAAGAGTGGGCGACAGGTTCATATACACTATGATTATACCCTTCAGCGAATTTGAGGGTATTCTTCCGCAGGATAATAATTTTACTGTTATTGCTGCCTTCAGAAATATGACCTGGAATGCGGAGATTGGCGAAACGGACTTCCACGGAACGGGATCGCCGCCGGTTCTGTCCACCAGGGTAGATTTGTCAATATTCTATGACATTTTTGTGAGAATAGTTGTTGAAGAGGAAATGACCGTAAGCGGGATCGTGGAATAATGAGTGAAAAGCGTATACTTGTCGCCAGCCCCATCAGGGAAAAGCCGGAGGTATTGAGAGAATATGCTGATTCACTTTTAAACCTGGACATGAAAGGTATAAAAGCAGACTTTCTGTTCATCGATGACAATGTAGACAAAGAATCAGTAAGAATACTGCAAAGGCTGACACAAAGGCTTCCGGCTGTCCTGATGGATGGCGGCATGAAACCTGTTGCCGCCATTTCCTATTCCAAACATCAATGGGATGTTGACACCATTTTTAGAGTGAGCGAATATCGGAACAGAATCCTAAGGTTGGCGAGAGAGGGCGATTATGACGGTCTGTTTTTTGTTGATTCGGATCTCATATTACATCCGCAAACTTTAAGACATCTTGTTCGGCAGGACAAGGACATTATCTCAGAAATATATTGGACCCGCTGGGATCCTTCCGGTCCTTCCTATCCGCAAATCTGGCTTTGTGACAACTATACCCAGTATGAACCTGAATATGTAGGTTTTCTGGATTCGAAGCAAATCAGGGAAAAAACCGAGACTTTCCACTCAATGCTGAAAAAACCGGGAGTATATAAGGTAGGCGGCCTGGGAGGATGCACCTTGATAAACAAAAATGTACTTAAGAGCAATGTATCATTCACAAGAATTTATAATTTGAGTTTTAAAGGCGAAGACAGGCATTTCTGTGTAAGAGCCGCGGCTAACGGTTTTGAAATGTATGTGGATACTACGTTCCCGGCCTACCATATATATCGTGGTTCAGATCTTCCCGGGTGCAAAAAATTCAAAGAAAAATGTTCATATAAAAAAAATGAAGGCATTTAAGACGTTTGACCTGAATATACTTTTTTCTCAATTTCATATAATGGTATGAGAAATTTTAAAATAGGTGGTTTGCGCAATGAATGAGTTTTATATCAATTCGAATTATAGTTCGGGATGGAAACGCATAAAGAGGGAAGATGCCGACCAAGAGCAACAAAAAGCCTTTGATATACTTAAACATGATTCTCAATTACCCCATATAATAAATAATAATCAGGTTCCGGACAACCAACCCCCAATGAACAGGAAAAATGTCGGAAATACCAGTCCCATGCTGACTTTCATGGAAAATCAAAAGGAAATTATCAATAAGATAAATCAGCTTCAGGTTGAAATGTCCGCAATGAAAGAACTATTGAGCAATATCCACTCCAATACCGAAATGATGAAGGGACCGATTCATAAAAACGCAACAGGAAGTAAATTATCAAGGTTTTTTAAGTAGCAGCCATATCCACATCTACATAATATAAAGCAGAAAGCAATCATTATACAGGAGTTGTTCTTATGGCAGAAATAGCTAATAATACAGAAATGCATACAGATATGCATACAGATGCGCAAAAAGATATGCATAAGGATATGCATAAAGTAGACATATTTGCCAAGCAGGTTCTGGGCAGAATAGTCCTTGCTGATACCGATACTTTATGGCAGGAAAAATACACCAACGGTGTTGCAACAGGCAATAAGAGAACTTTCAGAATTTACATCATAAATGATGGAAGTGTTCCGGCAGAAGAGCCTGTTCTCGGTTCTCCGGTCAGTTGTGTCAAGCTTTGCAAACGTGTCATTGAACCCGATTATCCAAGAAACACTTTGGTATGCACAAGTAAATCCAAGGTTACTCACAGGTACCAGCTGGTTCTTCTGGTGGAATATGAGAATGGTAATTTTGATGTAATAACATTACCACGAAATCTTTCGAATCGTCTCCAGTACGATCCGACTATAACAAAGGCATTTGTCGATTCTACGGTGATCGATGCCGCGGGAATTCCGGTATTGCAGCATCAGAACCAGACCGTACCGTATGAAACACTCATTATAGTATCTGGAGGCGTAAATAATTACACAAGCTTTGAATACACCGTTTCCATTCCGTATTCAATGTTTAAACCTAATATAAAATGCTGTTACCTTGAAGACCCCAGTCTTCAGTCCTACATACTGTTAAAATGCTTCCGCTATGATTTTAATATTCTGAATACTTTCCTAGTAAGCACCAGTCCGACAGAATCCGTATGGACAACGATAGCAGAACTTACGACAACCGAAGATATCATTGACAAACTGGGAATTGATCAGGATGTAGTAGTTTTCGGAAAACCGGAAGATTATTGGTGTAAGCCTTCATGTTAGTTATTGGCATCAAACCTCTGTAAATTTTACAGAGGTTTGATACTTTTCCGGCACACTTATTCGGACCAATATTGAAATTACAGGGCAAAAATTTCAGGAATTCAACAGGAAGGCAAATTCTCAAAGTTTAAGTAGCAGCTATGGCCTGTATCACATAGTATAAAACAGAAATCATAAAACTGGAGTGTTCTTATGTCAGAAATAGTCAATACCACTGATCTGCATAAAGTAGATATATTCGCTAAACTGGTTCTGGGTAAAAAGGTCCTTGCTGATACCGATACTTTATGGCAGGAAGAATACACCAACGGAGTTGCAACAGGTAACAAAAGATCTTTCAGGATTTACATCATAAATGATGGAAGCGTTCCGGCAGAACAACCTGTTCCCGGTTCTCCGGTAATTTGTCTCAAGCTTTGTAAACGTGTCATTGAACCCGATTATCCAAGAAACACCTTGGTATGCACAAGTAAATCCAGGATCACCCACAGGTACCAGCTGATTCTGTTGGTCGAATATGAGAACGGGAATTTTGATGTGATAACATTACCACGAAATCTTTCGAACCGTCTCCAGTACGATCCGGCTACGACGAAGGCATTTGTCGATTCTACGGTGATTGATACTATGGGAATTCCGGTATTGCAGCATCAAAACCAGGCCGTGCCGAATGAAACACTCACTATAGTATCCGAAGGCGTAAATAACTACACAAGTTTTGAATACACTGTTTCTATTCCGTATTCAATGTTTGAACCCAAAATAAAGCACTGTTACCTTGAAGACCCCGGTCTTCAGTCATTCATACTACTGAAATGCTTCCGTTATGATATTGAGGTTCTGGATACATTCCTTGTAAGCACCAGTCCTACCGAATCCGTATGGACAACGATAGTGGAAATTACTACGACCGAAGATATAATTGACAAACTGGGAATTGATCAGGATATTATAGTTTATGGCAAACCGGAAGATTATTGTTGCAAACATTAAAACCTATACAATGCCGACAGACCCCTGTCATTTATTACAGGGGTTTAATAATTTTTTAACAGATCGTTTATTATATAACTTCCATTGCTTTATTTAGCTTTTCAAACGGTTAATGCTTATTTTAAGCTGAGCAATTTCATCGGTCAGTACAATGTTTCCCTGTTCCAGCTTTCTTATCTTCTTGAAAGAATCAATTGAGTCATTATTGCAAACGCCTTTCACAAGCTGAAGAAAAATTTTGATCTATTTGATATGTGAAGTAATCTACCCCTTTGGTATACCATCCTTAACACATTGGTACCATTATGGTAACACAAAGTATAATAACAAACTACACGAATGTCTATTACCAAATTATTCTAATTCAAAGATTATTGTGTTCTTAAGAGGGAAGAAATAACTTTTTTTGGTGTTTACAATTATCTTAAACGAATTAAAAGTAACAAAATCAATATTGGAGGTAATGATTATGAAAAAAAGTCTGCTCATTGTTATAGCATTATTGGCAATGGCAAGCCTGATGGCCGCGATGGCCCTGACCAGCGCTACTGTCACAAATGCTGCAACTATTAAGATCGTTAACACACAGGATGCATTGGTAGCACTGTCTCCCGGAAATACCACAGGCAATAAAGAGAATACCGCTCGCATTGTTGACGGAAATTTAGTATTTGAATTCGGTCGCGGTAAAAACGGTGTAATGTATGGTTTGCAAAAGAACAGCGAATATGTTTGGGAAAGCCTGTTCATAGTTACTAATCACTCTGAAACTCCTATCAAGAGATATTTTGAAGCAAAAAATGTCCCTGATGGCGTTAAAATCGAGATGAGAAGTACATTCCATCCATGGGAGCCCTCACACGCCTGGTTCGATATAACAAACAAGAAAACATGGGACAATCAGGGCTATTACGGTGCGCCGGATTATGATGTTAGAATAACCGTATCGGACAATGTAGATGAAGATGTCTATGAACAATTACAGAACATGGAGATTATTCTTTACGTAGAGGCTGTAGATTAAAAAATCTCCATCAATATGTAATAGTTCATTAATATAAAGATGATTTCTGCATAATGCAGAAATCATCTTTCATATTTGAGCCTCGATTCTTTTTTAATGCCATGGCAGTGATCAATGCATTATACCAACATACACCTAAGAAGTATACTAAAGTACCAGACTCTTTAGTCATTTTAGTGTATGCTCCCCTGTCAAACTTCATTATAATAATTGGGGATGTTTTGAATGAAAAAACTCGCAATTCTTTCTAAAATACTTAATATAATCTTATACATTGTTGTGGCTTTTGTCCTTACTGCAGCTATTGGCTCGGCTATTTTTAACAAGCCCATATTTTTATCTGCAGTCAGATCCAACAGCATGTATCCTCTGTTTCAACGAGGCGATATGATATTAATAAAGAGTATTTCGGATAAAGATGCATTGAATATCGGAGATATCGTAGTATTTAAAGACAAAGAAGGTAGTCTATCGTCCAAAGGCTGGATTGTTCATAGAATTATAGAAGGTAATGATATTACAGGATATATTACAAAGGGTGATGCTAATGATTATACTGATCAAGCCACAGGAGAAATGGGTCCTGTTAAACGGGACTGGATTGTCAGCAGGGTTGTGACTATAAAAAATAAACCTGTCAAAATCCCGTTAATCGGGTACCTGCCTCTCTGGATGGAGAAATTCCAAACCACTCCTTATGCTATGCCGATTATTGCTGTATTATTGGCTGTAATAATAGCTATCAGCGAACTTACCGTTAATAGAAGAAAACATAACACACAAAAAAAGAGCGGCTTAACTATACACCTGTTTTATTTTCTTGGCGGTATTACCATGAGCATAATAATGTCAGCCACAATGCTGGCCACCAGTCAACGGATTGTTATACCGTATGAAGTATCCGAAAATTCCCAGGGCATATTAATGGGAAGCGACATAGGCATTATAAGGGTTGGGGATAAAATACAAAAACCTTTATCTGAGCTTAGCAATAATGGCTTTTTCCCTGTTATTGCTGTTATTACCACTTCCAATGATGATTTTAGCTTTAGTCACCCATTGACTACATTAGCTCCTGGAGAAACAATAAAAACAGAATTTCAATTAATTGCATCTGAGCCAGGAAATTTTAATGAAACGATATACATCGGTATGTTTTATCCCTTATTACCACCAAAGCTCATATATGGCCTGGCCGCCAGAAGCTATTGGCTGGCTTTGATTATAGTTTCTCTTATTCCCGGTCTTCCTTTAATGAGCTATCCGTTGATAGATTCTAAATTACGTAAAAAGTTCATAAAAGAAGTTCGGCGGTTGCATCGCCGAATTCTCAGATATATACCCATATTTAATTAACATATCCTTTAGAGTGGGCATATAATGCAGCTTGAGTTCTATCCGCCAATTCCAGCTTGCTCAGTATCTGACTGACATGTTTCTTTACTGTATATTCGGTGATATATAGTTTTTCAGCTATATCCTTATTAGATAAACCTTCACCCAGTGCTTTTAAAACTTCTTTCTCTCTTGCTGTCAAATTGCTATCCTGGTCATTTTTAGAGGATTCTTTCATCAGTAACTCCATTATACCCGGATCATAATATTTTCTTCCCTTAGATACCAGGCGCACAGCAAGTAGTAGTTCTTCCGGCAAAGCTTCTTTTAATATGTAACCCAGGGCGCCCGCCTCTTCTGCCCTCTTAAAATCATCATCAGAGCCGGATGAGGTAAGTATGATGAACTTACATGTTGCATTTTTGCTTCTGCTTTTTTCAATAATATCTAATCCATCCTCATTTCCAAGCCTAATATCCACCAAAACTAAATCCGGGTTATAAAGCTCTATAGCTTTTAATGCATCACTTATATTACCTGCTTCTCCTACAATTTCGATATCCTTCTCAAGAGAAAGAACAGAAGCCAGACCCTTTCTAACCAATGGATGGTCATCAATTAATAGTATCTTCATACTGCTAAACCTCCATCGTTTACTGTACTTGTATTTGATATTGCTATTTCAATTTCAGTACCCGATCCAACTTTACTGTTTATTTTAAAATTTCCCTTAAAGGAATTCACAAGTCTTCTCATATTATATAATCCGAGCCCTGAATTCCTGGGACTTAGTTTTTCTGTATCAAAACCGACACCATCATCAATAATCTTTAATCTAACCAATTCATACCCTATCTCCAGTTCCACCTGAAGGTTTTTGCATTTGCCGTGCCGCACAGCATTTCCGGCTGCTTCGCGGATGATCCTGTTGATAGCTTTCTTGATTTGCAATGACAATAGATTTTCGTCCCCGGTAAAACTTAATTCTATCCTAACGCCATTTAACTTGGAAATACTGTCCAGGTAAGACTTTAAAGCAGCATATAAAGCTCTGTCTCCCTTTTTTGCGGAGCTTAACCGGTAAATAGAGTTTCTCAGTTCCTGTAGTGCAAGACAAGATGATTCCCTAATTTCCCTTAAAACCTCGCTCAGCTTTTCTTCAGACAATTTCTCCCGTCTCTCCATCAGGGCATAGATAGAATAGTTAATACTGAACAACCTTTGTGTAACACTGTCATGTATTTCATTGGCAATTCTGTTTTGTTCTTCCATGATCAGCAATTGATCTTCCAAATTTTCCAGATTAAATCGGTCTAATATTACAGCGCTTAATCCTGATATAAACTCGATAAATCTTGTACAATGCCTCAGTTTTTCTTCATCATCATCAGTATCATCCATCTGTATGCCTACTACTCCATAATCTCTGCCGTTTGATTGAATAGGTGCAATCAGGTAATCCCTGTCCAATAAACTACACCCTCGTTCCGGTTTATGATTGCCTTTTTCCATATAAAAATTTTTTAATTGATTTAAAATTCCAACCTTTTCCTGGGGATTTAGTCCTCTGTTTGAAGTAAACAGACTGGATTCAACTCCCGGCCCATAAAGCAGGAAAAAGCTCGTCCTGGTTTTAGTCAATTTTGCGGTATATACGGCTAAGGTATTAAACAATTCACCACTGGCAGAATGATTATTAAAAGCCTCAATAATTTGATACAATGACATAATATATTCCATGGCCTCCTGCTTTTGGTCATTGTATATCTGAAGCTTTTTATTAATTTCCTCCACTGTTTTTTTTTGCTCTTGCAGCGTCATTGTCTGCTCATAAAGTCTTCGTGCAAAATTAGCCAATAATTGCATGGCTATTGTTATAAGTGCAAATACCAGAAACTGGCTGGAATGATGCCAAAGCATCTCCATTATCGTATTGTTGTTTGAGTTAAAGAAAAAATAAGACACAGCAGAACCCACAGTTAGATAAAAAATTAAGTTTAACCATGAAAAATAGAGGGGTAAATATCTGACTCCCACTAGAATAGGATTTAAAGAATACCACATGAAAGGGCTCTCCATTCCTCCGGTAGGAATCAGAAGTACAGCAATTCCGAGGGTTTCAATAAATAACAGAACTCTCAGGCTTTCCTTATTTGAATTGAGCTTTATAATTAGCTCAATAACGATTTTAGAACAAATGAAGAGTGAAATGACAACGCCCAGTTTAAAGTAAATTATTGAGTGGGGCGGACCTATCAAATATACAAGTGAAGTGAGCGCCCAGGATAAATATCTATAAACATAGATAATCTTAATATCTTCAGTTTGTATTTGATTGATTTTTAGACCCTTCATGATTTTGCTATACAGCAATCGCATCTTCGTTTTCATTGGCTTTTTCTGCACTTTCTACAGGTTTTATGGGTATACTATAGTAATAGGCAAATAAATTGTTTAAAACGCAGTAATATATGTTATGGCCAAAATCATCAATAAACTTAAAAACAGGCTCTTCTTTTTCTTCTGCAATTTGCATTACTGAATTTATATCCGGAAGCCGAAGCTGTATTAATCCATTAAAGGCAGTTTTGTCATATACCTTTATAATCCTGCTTCCAAGCTTTTTGTCTATGGTGCTTTCCTCGGTTTTATTTTTATTGGATGATTTGATTGACTTTGCCAATCCGACAGTTAAGACAACTAATGTCAATAATCCTATACACGCAGAAATAAGCCTGACATCAGTAACAGGTACCTGTATTCCGAGTATGTTGATTTTATTCTGAACCGGATTACTTCGTTCAACAGTGTTTTTCTTAACGGTATTTAACAGATTTAAATCCCCCGCAAAGCTGATCTGCTGCTCTCCTACCATAAACGGGATTTCCACTGTTTCCGCAAGCTGATATATCATGGCTCCGTTATGGTCAAATACATCACCATTAATAAAAGTTCTAACCACCATCATATAGTTTGAAGGTCTGGCCAGAATTTCCTCTTCAACTTGTTTAATCAGAGTTAGCACATCTTTAATATCTATGTAGATTTCATCTTGAATTATAGGATTCAGATTTCCCTCAGATTTGACAGATTGAAGAGGAACCAATTCTTTTTCGATATTCCACATATCCTTGGCAATAATGTTTAAGCTCGCCCTGATATTGCCGTCTATACTGACTGGCGCTTCTGATTCTAAGCTGTAATTCATGTTAATAATTATTTTATCAGTAATCTTTGTGAAGATTATACCATCGGGAACTACTCGTCCTCCATTAGGATAAAGTGTGCTTGGATTTACGATAGCCTGGTAAGAAAAATCTATTGTTTCTGTAAACGAGTTTTCAATAATTTTATCATCGAAAACTTCCGGTTGGCTTATTGACATATTAAAATAATATATTGACAGTATCAGCGTAATTACTAATATTGCTAATATCAAAATTCTATATATTTTTTTCATACGCGAAAAAATAACAAGATTATGTTTCAATGTATATCTCCTCACTTTTTAATGATTATGAGGCCATTTTATTTTTAAAGATTTTTTCTAAAATTCCAAGGTACATGGGCATCGATTATATATCTGTATTCCCCGATTGGATATGATTAGCACTTGACATTTCTTCAATATATTCATGCTCAATGACTTCATTGGTCATTTCCCTGACATTGACAGTAATTTTATTTTTTATGACGGCTGAGCCATTAGTCCATCTGGCAAAAATCAGAATATCCACATTGCAATTACTGATAGATTCATCAATATCAAACGAGAATTCCCGTATTTCACCAGGCATAATACCATTCGTTTCCTCTTTTTTAATGCTGATTCCCTGGATCTCGTCTCCTGAAAAACCCTTATCAAGGTATGCGTCAACATATATTATTTCATCCATATTGTTTTTGACGTAATAATTTGAAGTGCCTGGCAGAATCCGAACTGTCCCGGATTCCTCTGTTATTCTTTGTAATTCCTCATCGGATACTTTAGACTTAATAATCCTGGTGGTAATGTTAATCTCTTTTATAACCTCCAATACGAAATCATTTGGAGTTCCTATCAAAGCATCCTCTGGATCGGAAACACCCAATACAGTCCTATTTCCTATCATGGTTGAGGTAAAACTTGCAGACTGTCGGATAAAAATAAATGATAAAGTTAGTATGGTGATTAATAAAATCTTCCTGTTTTTCATGAAAACTCACCTATATTCCTATAAAACCCAGAACTGAAACCAACGACAAATACCAAAAAATATATACAATGAATGATGAATTTTACTGGTTGTTAACTAATAATATTGGTTATCATCATTGCTAACTGTTCGTATGCACTTTTATTTCCTCGCATCCCAAGCACTTGAAGAACCAAAGCGCATTCCATCTTTACAATTATTCTATATTTAATTACTGTTATAATTTGTAAAAATTTGGTGTCGAATTGAATTTTTTATCATCATTATTCTACATTTACTACCATATTTTTCATATATTCCTTTCAAGTGATTTTATTTACAATAATAATCATAATCAAAAACAATATTATGTCGAATTTTAGCGAACACTTTTTCTTAAATTTGCGTTTTTATATTCACATTTCCGGGAAATTTCCCCCGTCATTAATTTAATTACAGTGGTTTAATAATTTTTAACAGACCGTTTATTATATAACTTTGATCGTTTATTTCGCCTTTCAAACGGTTAATGCTTATTTTAAGCTGATCAATTTCATCGGTCAGTTTCATGTTTTCCTGCTCCAGCTTTTTTTTATATTCCTTGACAGAATCACTTGATTCATTATTACAGATACCTTTGACAAGCTGAAGAAAATTCTCGAAAAGCGAAACCATATCCTTAAAGCTGATACTGTTAAGGAGCTGTTTCCAATCCTGGACTTCTTCATTATGGGGAGGAGTCATATCTATCTGTTTGCAAATCCAAAAATCCTGGTGGGGCTCTTTTAAGATCAATCCGTCTATATCTGCGGTTATGGTAATATAAAAAGGCCCGGCATTGGTGGTTTGCGTATAAAACGCAACATTTTTCAAATGCTGTATAATAAAATAATTACCTGATATTTCAGCCACTTGCTTTCTAATTATACTTTTGGAAATTATGAGATTTTTCACGGCATTAATTTTTTGGGCTATGATCCTGACTTCCTGCGAATTCTTATTAATTGCTTCACAAAAAATCTCAACCGTAAAATTCATAACCTGTTCTATGTTATCGATATTATCTATGGTTTCATATGTAATGTCATAAATACAGCAATCGTTTATTTTCCTTACTTCATAATCCGTTCCGGGAAGAACGGTAATATCGCTTTCATACAATACTTCATTTGTAAATGAATACTTCCCTGCATAAAAATCCGGCAGCATTGTTTCATCCCTCCGTTTAAGTTTATTCTGCAAACCGGCGGATCTTAACCGTGTTTTTGCTTTGCGGCCATATGGATAAACACAATAATTGCACCGATTGCGATAAAATATGACAAATTTTATTATGATGGTCGCCGCTTAAGAGTATAAAACCGGCTAAGTTACACGTATACATAGATTTGGCATTTCTTTGATTCACCCGGATATTTTTCGACACATATATTATTTATACAATGGAGGGATGTAAATGCGTGAAATATGGAATTGGATACAAGTTGCATTTGCCGTTGTTGGCGCTTTTCTGGGATGGTTTATTGGCGAAGTGGACAGATTCCTTTATGCCCTGTTGGCATTTGTAGCCATTGATTATATAACAGGGGTACTATGTGCGATTATGGATAAAGAGCTGTCCAGTGAAATAGGTTGGAAAGGAATCCTGAAAAAAGTACTAATTTTTGTCGTGGTAGGTGTAGCTCATGTCCTGGATACACAAATACTGGGCAGTTCCGGAGGCAGCGGCGCTCTTCGCACGGCCGTAATTTTCTTCTATTTAACTAACGAGGGTGTATCTATCCTGGAGAATGCCGCCCATATGGGACTTCCTATACCAGACAAGCTTAAGTCGGTCTTGAAACAACTGCATAAACGTGATGAAAAAAATGATAAGTAATGCCATAAGAACAACTACATAACCCGGGAATGTAACCGACCTAAGTCAGAGAAATGGAATTAAGAAAATTAAATACTGATTTAAAATGTTCTTGACTTGCCCCATAGGTTTAGAACAAATCAAACTTATGGGGAAGTTTTTTTAGTAATATAAAAATTTTTGTAGAAATCTTGAGTCGTTATTGGTATGATCTGGTTTTTCGTGTCATTTGGCATTTCTTTATGTCGAGTTTTTGTTATTAGACATATTATATTAATAGAAAACTATATAAAGATAAAGGAGGGTCGAACATGGCTGCTACTTTGTTTAAACTCGCTATTACTGCAAGTACAACTACAACTGTTAATACTAAACCAGATGTGCAGAAATTCTTTTACCTCTTTGATCCGGATGATCTTGATAATGGAACCTTAACAATTGAGGCAGAAGATTTTGTAGATGACCAGGGAGATGCGATAACTACAATCCCTGAAGCTGAACCCGACAATGGTTATTATTTGTTGTTTATTAACGGTGTGCTGCAGCAGGAAGGCTTATACACTGTTACGGATGAGAGTGTAGTAGTTCAGGATGCAGGTGATATTGAACCAGAAGCATCAATCGTTTTAGTTGTTACCAATTTCGCGTCGGACGCAAGCTCCAATACCACAGTAAATACTTAATCGAAAAAATGGGTGGGCAATTGAGCTCATCCCATTTTTTATGTAACTCAAAAAGCCATATGAGAATAAAATACTCTTGAAGTGATTTACTGGAGGGAGAGGCGATGCCTTTCCATAGACTGTCGAATATCAATTGTTTTCTGACAGATATAAACGGAAATATTCTGGACCCGTACAAGCCTGGTTCAATTAGTTATACCATTTTGAACTCCTGTAACAATAATTTTCAAAAACAGGTACACACCCCGTCGGGAAAAATCCCGGATAAGAGTAAAATCAAAATATTGATAAAAGGATATATATCGATTTTTATGGAAGATAAGTGCATCTCAGAGCCAATTCAGTTTACGGCATATGAGAGTATTCATTTATGTATCCCGGAAGAAGCTTACTTATCTTTCAGGGTATGCAGATTTGAATGTTGTGCTGACATCACTTGTGTCGAGAATAATTCACTTAATATTGAGGTTATATTGTCTCTTGGAACTGTTGTTCGTTCAATGACACAAACTGAGTTAATCGTACCGGTCGCAGAATTACCTGATCATAATATTTGCAGCTTTGATAATGACACAGTATGTCTAAATGTTACAAGAGTTTTTGATAAATATTATTTTACAAAAGAAATCATTGTTTCAAATAATATAGGAAGTATTAGAGCTGAAATATACCAATATAATGCTTTAGCTGAGGAGAATAAAAAAATATATACCAATGCTGATGAAATAACCATATACGGAAATCAGGGCATACTTGATCCTGAAAATGTGTCTTTCTACACCCTGTATATTAACGGTGTTATACAACCAAAAGCAAACTATTTCATAAAAAAGGGATTGCTTGAATTGAAAACGGATGATACCCCGCTGGAAAACTCTCCTATAATAATCAGTTTCGTAACTTTCAAAGACAGAAACGGTTCGGTTCTACCGGCAGAAGTATATCTCTATAATACAATTTCTGATGGGCTTAAAAGAGAATTTACAAACGATGATGAACTTAAAGCTTATGGAGACAAAGGAATCCCTGATCCCAACCGTGCATCATTTGTCAATCTGTATATCAATGGTGTATTACAGCCGAAAGTAAACTATCTGGTGAAGGAAGGGCTTTTGAAATTACAAACCTCTGATTTGCCCCAAAAAGGAGTTTTAATTACCCTGGAGTATATAACGATAAAAGATATAAACGGCCGGACTCTTAAGGCAGATACATATACCTATAATACCCTCGCGCATGAAAATAATATTTACACCGATAATGATGAAATTAAAATGTACGGAAACAAAGGTATACTTGATCCTCAAAACGTTTCTTATTATTACCTTTTTATAAATGCCGTCCTCCAACCTCCCTGTAATTATTCGGTGGAAAAAGGACTGCTTAGATTGAACACCGAGGACAAACCTTTAAAAGACATGCCAATTACTCTGCAGTTTATAACAGTTTCACCTTTTTGCTGATATCCATATCCAAATTTTGTTACACATTCCCAATTGTTTGCCGGCCAACAACCCTGTGCGTCCATAGAACCCGCAATCCATGATCCATGCGCAAGGACAGAACGTTTTCGCAACATTTGCCATCACAATCGTTCAGTGGCCAGATAATAATTCCATTCATTCTGAGGCGCTCTCTATTACCTTCTTATAAGGTGCGATCAAACCTTCGTTCATCTTGTTCCCTATTTTAGCTCTCAACTTGGGAGAAGATATCAGGGCTCCTACCAGATACATTTTTAGTACAGTTCCTTTTTTCATTTGAAGAAAGTCGTATAATTGTTCAATATAGTTATTATGAGTTATTTTGGGATTGTTGGCAATCTTTACGCTTGAAGTTTGTTAATAATGGATGCCGGATTTGGAGGTTTCTAAAAACTTTATGCCCTGTCCCAATATTTTTTATGTTTTTTGGGACAGGGCATAAAACAGGTTTAGGGGTTAGGGTTTATATGTCAGATGATATAACTGTGTGTACCTAATCAAGGCAAGAAATATATTGCTTAGATCGGTATCCTCAACGCTACATACGCAAGATCGGCAATGTCTATGACATTATCATTGTTCATATCTGCAATCTTCGCTTCGTCCCATGCCGGATCCTCGGAATTTATACCGTAGTAGTACGCAACAATCGCCAGATCACCGACATCGGTTGTTCCGTCATTGTTGAGATCGGAAGACTTTATGACCGAGGCCTTGAATATTTCCACTGCATCGTTCAGAGCTGTAACGGCACTGTCAACCTGGGATTGTGTCGCGCCCGGGTCATCTCTTACAGCTTTTGCCGCATTGATTGCCGCATATAATGCATCTTTTGCATCCTGCGGATACTGGCCGGGCTCTGTTCCTACCACTGCAGCATCATACAGATTCTGAGCATTATCAATCGCAGCTATCAAGGCTGTCTTGTCAACAACCGGTCCGGGCTCGCGAATTACTATATTCTTGCTGTCGACAGCCGCATCAATAACCGTTCCTTCCGGTGCGACACCGAGTTTTGCGCCGGTTATTGCAATAACTCCTGTGGTATTGCCTATGCCGGTCTTTACCCTGAAGCTAAGATTGATTACGTCATTGCCTGATAAACCTCCGATATTGGCAATAATCAGCCTTATTTTTCCGTCAACATCCGTATCTTCCCTTAGCAGCTTAATATTGTCGTTTGCAGTTGCAGCGCTCACATATTCAAATACGTCATCGTCATACGACAGGTTAATGTCCTGGGCAAAGACATTCTGGCCCGCGTTATTTATTTTTATTCCCACTTCAAATGATTCTCCGGGTTCCAATGAAGCCGGACAGGAGATTACCGCTTTTACAGAACCGTCATCAATAGGATCCATGTTCTCAAGTGCGGCAAGCAGTCTGAGACATGCATTATTGATGGCTACCGGGTCGGAGTTTTCGTTAAGCTTATACGCCTCATTCAACGCGTTGATCAGCTTGTTCCAGCTGGCAAACGTATAATCGTCTTCTGACAGAAGCTCTGCCTGGCTAATGGCATTTTGCAGGTCCGTCCAATCACATACAATTTCTATAATTGTAAAGGAATCAATGCTCATAACAGAGGAATCCTTTGATACAGAAAGCTTGTATTGATTACCGGACGGGATTACCTCGCATGTAACACCAAGCGCCTTAAGATCAGCCCTGGCATTTAGCACCTCGGTGGCCTTGGCCGCCCTGGCCGCGTTACTGTCGTAACTGCCCTTTGGTATCGCAGCGCTATTACCAATAAGCGGCAGTGCTTTTTCAACGTCTACCAGGCTTGACGGTACCTGGGAAAGCGTGCCCAGATTAGCAGACCAGAAGTTTTTAGCTCTCACGATGAATGTTTTTGTACCCATATTTGTGGTCGCAAATATCTGTATATGTGCATCATTGAATGAGTCATCCAATACATATCCGCCGTGGCGTACCCACGATATACCGTCAAGAGAGCGGTAACCGGTAACGGTGTTTCCAACCTTCCTTAACCTCAGCCACAGTTTAGTTCCCGGGTATGACGCATTAAACTCGCTCATGCCGGTACCGGCCATCTGGACACTGTTGCCATTCATACGCATGAATTTGACATATGCGCCTCCGGGCGTCAGAAGTCCAAGTCCGAAACCGCCATAGGCGCCGCCACCACCGCTTACGTCATCGCTGACGTTTTCAAATTCCGCAGTGACCTCCCAGTCGCCTTCGATAACATCTATTAGTTCTATATGCGGGAATTGAGCCGTTTCCGGATTTGAGGGATAATCCTCTCTCTCAACTGTTCCCGGAGCTGTTAACAATATCCCTTCAGAATCAAAGTCAACATTCCCCCTGGCGATCTCGGATGTATTGAAATACCTCCAGCCATCAGGAAGTTCAGTTAAGCCCACAAACGACTGCTGCGTGCGTACTATTTTATCATCGGGGAGAATGAATTTCACATAATAAGTTCTTGTTTCTTCGATATCCAGGAAACGTGCAATCGCAGTTCCGGGAACTCCATCAGCCTGTATTACCGTAACCATGACATCATCGTAATCGGAAGACGCTCCCAGCTGAGGAATTTCACCGTCCTGTGGCACTTCTACAAAATAAGTTCTGGTATTGGTTGAAAAGTCCGGAATAGGATTGCCGTTAAGGGTCAAGTTATCGCGAACAGGTCTTGGTGGCACATACACTGCCTGCGGTGAATAAACAGATTTGCTCACCTTTACTGATTCAATGGCAGCGTTGCTATCTGGCGCAGCCGCAAACCCAACCGTACCGATCTCGTGGTCATCATTTCTCGTTGTCAGTGCTAAAGTGGGTCCCACACGTATCGACAACACATCTCCAACGGCATCCACAGTCAGCTTGAACGGGCCGTTGCCTATATTGAAATCTCTCTCTTGCAATAGCGATTTTTTCCCATACAGTGATGAATACAGTTCCAGCTTGTTATTGGAAACCGCCAATTCGTAATAGTTTTTCTTGTCACTCTGGCGGAAACGTACATTCAATGTTCCATTAAGAGATTTTACATTGGTCTCGAAGCAGTAGTCGTCCCATCTTTCGCCCACTTTTCCAATGGCCTGGGAACCTTCTCCGGAAAGTATCAGCGCACCGTCATCAATTCCGACTTCACCGCTTATCGACCAGTTCGAAAGATCGTTTTCGAGGTCATCTTCAAACATCCTGTCTTCGATTACAAACTGTAAGTCCCACAACTCGCAGAGATTGTTGTTTCCGGCAGTCGGGGCCACAAATCTGAAGAATATGCCCTGCAGACCGTCAACTTCGTCAACTCTTGGAACAGGAATTCTTAACGTGGTATACTCCTGCGGCATATCAGCCGTCAGTTCAAACTCACCGATTTTCTCACCCAGATTGTTGGTATTGGCAAGTTCAGGGCCTCTTAAATATACTTCGATCTTTGCATCCTGACCAAGTGGCTGCAATCCTAACTCAAGCTGGGTTGTTTTTCCTTCCGGGACAGTGCCGTCAAAATTGAAATATTTATAGCCAATCACTGCGTTATCCCTTATATTATATATAGCAAGGCTGTTTATACCTTTTTCATATCCTTCTATGCCTCTTTCACTTCTGGGTGCGGCTCTTACACCAGGTCTTACTGTACCATAACTCGCCGTGGGGAAATTCCCAACCATGAAACATGCAATTGTGGCCGAGTGTTTTCTGTAGGGGTCAAGACCGTCAATAGAAAAGCCCATTGAAGTCATTTCGGCTACCGGCTTACGCCGATAATCGTCAACAATCGGATATTGGCTTCTGCCCGGCATGGGCAGGAATCTTACTTCCCCGGTTTCATCGTTATATTCCATACGTATTGGCTCTACCATGGTTTGTCTCGCAAAACTGTTTATACCTCTGTGATACGTGATATACCATTGCCCGTTTACTTCGAAGAGACCGCCATGGGTATTGTTGCTGGCCATACCCGCGGAGTATGAGGTACCCTGTTGATTTGGTATTGCTTCGCCTCCTGAGTCTACGAGGATGCCGCCCCAGATATATGGTCCAAAAGGACCGCCGCCGGATTTGGGGCTGCTCCATGCGTAAGCCAACTGGTCAAACCCGGTTCCAAAAGGCTCTCCTGAATAGCCTGAGCGAGCATATACCATTACGTATGTATCTTTGATTTTACGAATGGATGACGCCTCAAAGAAGCGGAATTCGGAATCTCCTGTAGGAATTACATTTTTTATGATTTCTGTTCCTTCTTTCAGCGAGTACATATTCGTATCCAACTCGCATCCTTCAGATCCGCGAATCCCCCAGAAAGCGTAAACTCTTCCGTCGTCATCCACGAGAACGGCAGGGTCAAATCCGAGAGGACCAGTTGTAGCAATCTTATTTTCATCAGTCCAGTTGATAGTTTCAAAGGGACCATCCGGCCTGTCGGATTTGGCAACCTGGGATATGCGCAGACCTGACTGGTTATTGGGATACAGGTAATAGGTTTTCTTACCTGTTTCCTTGTCCACAACCTCCTGTACGTCAGGTGCATACAGTACGTCTGCTACACCTCCGGCTATAGATTCGAATATGACCCCGTCATATCTCCATTTCGTCAAATCTTCCACCGGAGCCGACCATGTAACCAGATCCCATCCACAGTACCCTGATACCATCATATCGTGTGATCCGTATATGTATACACGGTACTTGCCGGGATTATCAGGATCTTCAAATACATAAGGCTCCGCATCGGGAATATACTCCCACGGAGGCAGGAACGGATTGCCCTGATGCGTTGTATAAATCTGCTGATAGTAGTCGCCCCTGGAACTTTGGGCGTACACCGGCACAGGAACATAAGACGCTAATAATATATTACACAGGAAAACGCATAGAATGATAATGGCCTGAATTGGTCGGCGTTTACCAAAGAGCTTATTCATTTTAATTACCCCTTTTATTCAGTTTTGCATTGGTCATGAATTTCTTTGCATGAATAAATAATGCCGCTCATTCGTCAATCCTGGCTGTCAGTTGCTTAATGCCGCTTAAAATGCAAACATTCCCACTATAAATAAGAAATATTAAACTCGAAATTTGTATTAGTAGGCCTACCAATGGTTATATTATTATATTATTTTCTAGTAGAATTGTCTATATTTCCCATTTATTTTACGAGTTTCCTTTTGTTATGACTGGAAATAGAACATGAAATATTGCCCATAATGATTTTTGTATATATTTGTTAAAAGACTGCGGTTTCCCTTTATATTGAAACGTGTCATGTTCTCTAATATAATAATCATGTCAATATAAT
>JAAYFU010000024.1 GCA_012728095.1 Clostridiaceae bacterium | reverse complement strand
TTTGATTGCTCATCCTCATAAGACGCAGGATTCACGCTGAAGAGCTGGGACTCGATATGATTTCTTAGTTGCGACTCGCTCTTTATATCAATTTTCCAGCCTGTCAGTTTTGCCGCCAGTCTAGCATTCTGCCCTTCCTTGCCTATAGCAAGCGACAGCTGAAAATCAGGAACAATTACTCTCGCAATTTTATTTTCTTCATCCAGGTCCACCTGCAGCACCTTGGCAGGGCTTAAGCTGGCGGCTATATACTCTTCCTCATTAGGGCTCCATTTTATAACGTCAATCATCTCTCCACGCAATTCATCGACAATTGCCCTTATGCGGCCTCCTCTCTGCCCTACACAGGCTCCCACAGGATCCACATTTTCATTGCGGGAATAAATAGCAATTTTTGTCCTGGAACCTGCCTCCCTTGCAATAGTCTTAATCTCAACAGTTCCATCCGCAATCTCAGGAACTTCCAGTTCCAACAGCCTTTTTACAAGGCCGGGATGAGTCCTGGACACATAAATCTGAGGATTTTTATTCGTTTTCTTAACATTAATTACATATACTTTCAGCCGGTCATGTACATTGTATTTCTCGCCCGGTGTCTGTTCCGAGGGCGGCAAAATAGCCTCTGCCTTTCCCAGGTCAATAATCACGTTTTTTCTGTCAAACCGGCTAACTACGCCGTTTACGATATCTTCCTCACGATTCGAAAACTCGTCATAAATAAGTCCGCGCTCTGCTTCGCGAATTCGCTGCATTACAACCTGCTTGGCAGTCTGAGCCGCAATACGCCCGAATTTTTTCGGTGTAACTTCCACCTCGACTATATCTCCTACTTCAAAATCCGGTCCGAATCTTTGGACTTGCTCAAGAGACATTTCCGTAGCCGCATCTTTTACTTCCTCAACTATGGTTTTCAAAGCATAAACTCTAATCTGGCCTGAATTTCTATCAATTGACACCTCCACGCTCTGCGCGGATCCAAAATTCTTTTTATACGCTGAAATTAACGCTTGTTCCAATGCATCGATTATAGTCTCTTTATCTATGCCCTTCTCTTTTTCCAACTGATCCAGGGCGAAAAGCAACTCAGCGCTCATCCTTAACTTACCTCCAAATCAAAATTTAAATACTTTCTTAGCTTTTGCGATATCTTTCAATTCAAATACATAGTTTTTATTGTCTTCGGTTTCGATGGTAAGATGACCGTCATTACAGGAAATCAGCTCACCCTCGAACCTTTTGGTATTATTAACTGCCTTGAACAGTTTAATTTCAATAATGCTACCGACAGCCTTGGCAAAATCCTCCGGCTTCTTCAAAGGACGCTCAAGTCCCGGAGAGGATACCTCCAAAAAATACTCATGGTTAATAGGATCCAGTTGGTCCAGCATCTCGTTTAAAGGTCCGCTTACATTTTCACAGTCATCCAGAGATACACCTTCCGGTTTATCAATATATACTCTCAGGAACCAGTTGCCGCCTTCCTTGACATATTCCACGTCAACCAGCTCACAACCTGCTTCTGAAACCACGGGAAGCGCAATTTCCTTTACCATCTCAGATATGCTTTTTTTAGCCATTAATACCTCCCTATACAAATGCAAAGAGTGGGAAACACCCACTCTCTCCTAAAAATGCACTTTACCAAAATCATTGTAACACAGAATGTCACAACTGGCAACATATTTTTTCTGTTATGAAGGCTTAAAAACCTCCCCAAAGGCCAAAATATGGAGTATACTATTTTTATATCAATCATAGTTTATCCGGTGGAGAATTAATTTATGCCTGTGGTAGGAATTATTGCGGAGTATAATCCTATGCATTTCGGACATATTCACCATCTTGATTATGCCCGACATGCAGTAAAAGCTCAAGGTTTGGTATGTGTTTTAAGCAGTAATTTTGTTCAGCGGGGGGAGCCGGCTATAGTATCAAAATGGGCTCGTACTCAAATGGCGCTGGCATCCGGCGCTGATCTTGTAGTAGAGCTTCCATCTGCTTTTTCCTGCGCTTCTGCCGAATATTTTGCCGCAGGGGCGGTAAGTATTTTAAACAGTCTTGGCATCATTGACTATCTTTGTTTCGGAAGCGAGGAAGGCTGTATCGAACCCCTTGAATTGGCAGCCGAACATTTCTTATATGAAAATGAATCCTTCAAGGATAATCTTAAGAGCATGCTAAACAATGGTTTTCCGTATGCCCTTGCGCGCCAGAAAGCGTTGGAAAACATACTTAGAAATAACATGAGCCAAAACCGAAAGGAGCATAATGATGAAGTAAAAATCAGCAAAATAATTAATGCAGTAAGCAAGCCCAATAATATTCTGGGAATAGAATACATAAAAGCCTTGAAACGTTTTAAGAGTTCTATAAGGCCGATAACCACCAAAAGAATCGGTCAGGATTATAACAGCCTGGAACGCGCCGAATCATTTTCAAGCGCTACTGCAATCCGTCAGTATATCTCGGAAAATATCACTTCCGGTTTATCTTATGAAAATGACATGTTTTTACTGAATAATATGGCCGTGAAATGTTTAGAGATAATGTTCGCCGAATTTGCCGCAGGAAGAGGACCCGTATTCCCCGAGGCTTTTGAAAATATACTGCTTCATGCCTTCAGGACGAAAAGCGTGAATGAAATTCGTTCTCTTCCATATATTGAGGATGGCCTGGAGAACCGTCTGAAGCAGGCCGCTGTCGAATCGGCCTCATATCATGAGTTTGTAGAAAAGGTTGTAACCAAACGTTACCCTGCTTCCCGAATAAAAAGAATCCTGATTTCAATGCTGACGGGTATGTCCCGGGAATTATTGGAAAAGCTTAAAAATAACGGATATGCGCAATATATAAGAATATTAGGATTTAATGAAACCGGCAGGACCCTTTTATCTGAAATTAAGAAAAAAGCCATTCTTCCTGTAATAACAAAGCCGGCAAGTATTAATAATCTTGACAACCGACTGGCATCCGAACTCTTCGAGCATGAAGTCCGCGCTACCAACACTTATGTTTTAGGGTATCACAACGCAAGGCATACAATCGGCAACCAGGAGTACACTTATACACCCATATACAGTAAATAGCATATTATTATGGTCGTATATGACTATTAAAGAAATTTGTCATTTATACTTAAGAACACATCGGAGCACGGCGCCCCGGCTGTCATCCTGAACGAAGCGGAACCTAAGGATATTATGTGTTGACTTAAAGATTCTTCGCTGCGCTCAGAATGACAAGCAGGGAGCCGGCTTCTGTTATCCCTTGAAAAAAGATGAGGAACGCCGGAAACAGCCTTATGCCGCGTTTTGGGCACCGTTTTCGGGGCTTAGTTTGGCTATCTCCGCCTCAATCAGCAATAAAATGGATACCAACTGCAATATTACCTGTTGAATAATAAAGTCGGCCTGGACCAGATTATTAATCTCTTCCTGGTTATTGCCTTCTGCTGTAAGTCTTACAATTTCCGCCCGAATCAACGATAGTATGAATACTAACAGTAATATTGCCTGTTGGACTTCGAAATAATCCGCAATTAATTGGTAAGGATTTTGATTATTCATTTTTTCACCCCCCGGGTTGTCTATCTTGTACATAATATGATATAAATTCTTGTTAGCTCACTTAATAATAAAAAAAGACAATGGATCGGTTGTCCATTGTCTTTTTTGATTTTATCGTTTATCTTATCGTCTTTGAGCGTCGAATTCTTTCTCCAGGCCTTTCAGGATCCTGTCCATTGCAATATTTACATCCTCATCCTTTAAAGTCCTGTCAGAAGCCCTGAAGGACAACGAAAATGCCACGCTTTTCTTTCCGTCCGGTACCTGGGCTCCCTTGTAAACATCAAAAACGTCTACATCTTCCAGGTATTCCCCACCTTCCTGTTTAATGGTCTGAAGCATCTGTGCAACGTAAAGTTCGGCATCCACTACAACAGCAAGATCACGGGTGATGGCGGGGAACTTCGGCAGCGGCTTGTATTGCTTTTCTGTAGTTGAAGCGTCAATTAATACAGCTACATCGGCCATGGCGACATAAGTCCTGTTGGGGCATTCATAGTTTTCAGCAACATCCGGATGAATCTCTCCCAAAATGCCCGCATAAACCATTTTATTATTCTTATCCTTGACGAAAAGCTTTGCCGTACGCCCGGGATGGAAACAGGCTTCTTCCTTTTCAGGTCTGAATTCATATTCTTTAATTCCCATAGCCTCCATTAGCTCTTCCATTATCCCCTTAATCTCATAGAAATCGCTTGTTCCTCCGTACATACCTATTGTCAAAGTTTCCCTCTCATCCGGCAGTTCTTTTCCGTCAGTCGGAATATAGACATAAGAGAGTTCAAAAAGCGCTGCTTCAGGATTATTCCTGTTGTAATTGGTAGAAAGCGATTTCAGCATATCCGGAATTGTCGTGGTCCGCATAAGGCTAAAGTCTTCTCCCAACGGATTTGAAATCACGACCGCGTTACGAAGAGGATGATCTTTGGCAAGATTTAATGTGTCAAAAACCCTGGGGCTTGCGAAAGAAAAGGTATATGCTTCGTTTAAGCCGCAGGCGTACATGGTGTTCCTGATTACATCCTCCATTTTTTGTTTATATGTTTTTCTGCCCTGCATAGATTCCTTTCCTGATAAAAGTGTGGGCTTGATATTGTTATAATCATAGAACCTGGCTATTTCTTCACATAAATCCGCCAACTCGACAATATCGTTACGGAAGGACGGAGGACTTACAGTCATGTTCTTTTCGTCCACTTCAAATTCCAGCGATTTGAAGATTCTTACCATTTCGGCTGTTTCAATTTCAGTACCCAAAAAGCTGTTGATTCTTTCAGGCTCAAACTTTAAAACACGCTTTTCATATTGCTTGCAATTGCAGTCAATTACTCCCTTAACAACTTTGCCGGCTCCCAAAAGCTCGATAAGCTGGGCACAGCGGTTTAAAGCAGGGATTGCGTTTTCTATATCCAGACCTTTTTCAAAGCGTATGGACGCTTCGCTCCGAAGCCCCATTTTCTTTGCTGTCCGGCGAATCGATGAACCGTTAAAAGTCGCAGATTCCAGTAAAATAGTACTGGTTTTCTCGGTTATTTCCGAGTTTTCGCCTCCCATAACCCCTGCAACGCCAATAGGACGATTGGCATCACATATCAAAAGCATCTCGGGATCAAGTTCTCTGTCCTGGCCGTCCAGGGTCCGGATGGTTTCCCCTTCTTCAGGGGTCCGTACCACTATTTTACGTCCCTGTACCTGCTCGAGGTCAAAAGCGTGCATCGGCTGCCCATATTCGAGCATAACATAGTTTGTTATATCAACAATATTATTAATCGGTCTCATACCGGCAGCTGCAAGCCTTCTTTGCATCCACTCCGGTGAGGGCCCGATTTTAACATCTTTGACCACTCTTGCCGTATACCGGTAGCACAACTCAGGATTCTTTATTTCTATAGAAACAAAATCGTTAATATCACCGCCTGCTTCTTCCTTAACCTCTACCTTCGGAATCTTAAAAGTTTCACCAAGTACGGCGGCGGATTCCCTGGCCAGTCCTATAATGGAAAGACAATCCGGCCTGTTGGAAGTAATCTCAAACTCAACTACCTTGTCCAAATCCAGGACATCCTTAACATCCGCTCCTAATTCCGGCGTTCCTTTAAAGACATATACACCATAATCGGGCGCGTCAGGAAGGTAATCCTTTGTAAGGTTGAGTTCGTCGATAGAACACATCATCCCGTAACTTTCTACTCCCCGAAGCTTTGAAAGCCTGATTTCGCCTCCGGGCAGTTTCGCTCCCACCAGCGCGACAGGGATGTAGTCCCCTTCCTTTACATTTGGAGCTCCTGTTACTATTTGCAGGACTTCACTGCCGATATCAACCTTACAGATCCGAAGTTTATCGGCATTAGGGTGTCTTTCCATTGAAAGGATTTTTCCTACCACGACTTTTTCAATATCCCTGCCCATGTCTTCCACGCCTTCGACCTTAGAGCCAGAAAGGGTCATCGCTTCGGTATATTCTTTTATGGGAACGTTTATATTTACAAAATCACTTAACCATTTTATAGGCGCCTTCATTATTATCTCCTCCTCTAAAACTGCCTGAGAAAACGAATATCGTTTTCGAACAGCAACCTCATATCGTCTATACCGAACTTGCCCATCGTAATACGCTCAACTCCCATTCCAAAGGCAAACCCTGAGTAAATATCAGGATCTATATCACATTCTCTCAGCACATTAGGATGAACCATTCCTGCTCCCAAAATTTCAATCCAGCCTTCACCTTTGCAAATCCTGCAGCCTACGCCTCCACAGCCCCAACAGGACACATCCACTTCGGCAGACGGTTCGGTAAACGGGAAGTGATGAGGTCTTAACCTAATCCTTGTATTCTCTCCGAATATGGATTTCGCAAAAGCCTGAAGAGTTCCGACCAAATCACCCATGGTTACACCCTTGTCCACAACAAGGCCTTCCACCTGATGGAAAACAGGTGAATGGGTGGCATCCACGGCATCGGATCTGTAAACGCGGCCGGGACATATGATCCTTATTGGCGGCTTATTGCTCTGCATATGCCTTATTTGCACAGGCGAAGTATGAGTTCGCAATACCACATTATCGCTTATATAAAATGTATCCTGTGTATCTCTGGCAGGATGGTTTTTAGGGATATTCAAAGCTTCAAAGTTATTGTAATCCAGTTCTATTTCAGGACCTTCGGCGATTTCATACCCCATACCCAGAAATATGTCTTTTATCTCATCCAGCACCAGTGTCAACGGATGCTTTTTCCCAATCGCTCTGATTTTTCCGGGCAAGGTAACGTCAATAATTTCACTTTTAAGTTTTCTGTCCCTTTCCTCCCGGACAAGACGCGCCCTGGTATTGGCAATGTTCTCTTCCAGATCGGCTCTTACATCGTTGGCCAGTTGTCCGATTATCGGACGCTCCTCGGCGGACAAAGCTCCCATACCCTTCAGGATGCGCGTTAATTCGCCTTTTTTCCCTAAATAAGCTACTTTTATTTCTTCAAGCTCCTTAAGGTCAGAGATTTGAGCAAGCTTATCCAGCGCTTGTTTTCGGATTGCTTCTAATTGTTGTTTCATCGTGCTTATAACACCCCATTTTCATTTAATAAATGTCCGGATTAACAAGAAAAAACGCCCTGTCATAGGACAAAGCGTGTGCCTGCGGTACCACCTATGTTCATGATGGCATCAAACATGCCAACATGCACTCTTTACGCTATAACGGGCTTACCCGGCCGTCCCTACTTTATTTTCAGGAGGCTGCTCCAGAGGGAAATTCAGCAAATTGCTTTCAAATTGGCGCTCTCAACCCATGACACCAACTCTCTGTTTGAAGCGGCAAAAGCTTACTTAATCTCTGTCATCGCATATTCATATAATATATAAATTTTAATATATTATAACCAACAAAAATATTATGTTCAAGCAAAAAAGTAATTCTTACGGCTAAAAACACTTAAGATAATTACTGATTTATTTATTCATTGAATCCAGATCATACGGCGTTTCCTGGTATACATAGTAATTCAGCCAGTTTACGTACAATAAATTGGCATGACTCCTCCAATTTACGATTGGAGGATTATTCGGATCATCATCTATAAAATAGTTTTTCGGTATATCTATATCAAGACCTTTGTTTAAGTCTCTGAAATACTCATCTCTTAAAGTGTTGGCGTCATATTCTGAATGACCTGTGACAAAAATTTGTTTTCCGTCCTTTGACATTACGATATATACTCCGGATTCAGGAGATTCGGACAATATTTTCAGATTCTCCACTTTTTCGATATCCTCTCTTCTTACCTCCGTATGCCGGGATTGTGGCACATAGAAAACATCGTCAAAGCCCCTGAAAAGTTTAACATACTTTTCATTGACAGTATGAGGAAAGACACCGAACATCTTTTTCTCCAATGGATACTTCTTTATTCCGTAATGATGGTACAGGCCGGCCTGAGCTCCCCAACAAATATGAAAAGTCGAGAATACGTTGGTTACGCTCCAATCCATAACTGCTTTCAGTTCTTCCCAATAATCCACTTCTTCAAACTCCATCTTTTCTACCGGAGCGCCCGTAATAATAAGACCATCAAATTTTTGATCCTTAACTTCGTCAAAAGTCTTGTAAAAAAGTCTCAGGTGTTCTTTAGGAGTATTCTTGGATTCATAGGTTTTAGGATGCAATAACTGAACATCCACCTGTAGGGGCGAATTCCCTATAAGCCTCAAAATTTGCGTTTCAGTTGCTATCTTTGTAGGCATAAGATTCATTATAGCAATTTTTAAAGGCCTGATATCCTGAGTTCTTGCTCTTTCTTCACTCATAACGAAAATATTTTCATTTTGAAGTATTTCAAAGGCAGGCAAATTGCTGGGAATATTAATCGGCATAATTCTTGCTCCTTAGAACTTTTTTTATGGAATAATCTCGTAGAAAAATCATAGAATATGTCAGATAAAAAATGAGCAGACCTGTAAGCCGGGTTCTGTCTTGAATGGTCATCTATCTACGCCTGGTATTGCTACCAGGCTTTAGCCACCTCTAAGAAACGGGCGGGCAACCCTAATGTTTCTTATCACGGTGTTGCTCCAGGTGGGGTTTACATAGCACCCTTCGTTGCCGTCGGGCCGGTGAGCTCTTACCTCACCTTTCCATCCTTACCAGATTGGAAGTTGGAGGTGAGAAGTAAGAAGTAAGAGACTTCTCAATTCTTACCCCTAACTTCAACCTGGCGGTTTATTTCTGTTGCACTTTCCTTAAAGTCGCCTTCACCGGATGTTATCCGGCACCTTTGCCCTATGGAGCCCGGACTTTCCTCGTACGAGGCTTTTCAGCACTTCGTCCGCGACCATCCGGTCTACTCATTTTATCTGTATCATGATATTCTACAATAACAAATATATATAGTCAATTGTTAAATAAAACCAAAATATATTATCAGAAAAAGCAGCTGTCGCTGCTTTTTGCATATAATCTCAATTTATTATCTTGTTGTCTGCTTCGCCACCAGACTGGTTACCCCGTACTTTTCCCTTAACTTGGGTTTCTCGATTTTCCCCGTCGGGTTGCGGGGCACATTGTCAAATATTATTTCTCTTGGACGTTTATATCGCGGCAGCGCGCGGCAAAACTCAAAAATATCCTCTTTGCTCACATTATGACCGGGCTTTAATTCAATAATGGCAGCAGCTATCTCACCAAGCCGGGGATCCGGTAACCCTATTACCGCAGCATCCTTTATGGAATCATGGGTACGCAGGAAATCCTCAATCTGGACAGGATAAATATTTTCACCGCCGCTTATAATAACATCTTTCTTCCTGTCAACCAGGTAGATAAAACCGTCCTCATCCATCCTGGCCATATCGCCCGTAAGAAGCCATCCGTCCTTTAATACAGCCTCGGTTGCCTTCGGGTCTTTATAATAGCATTTCATAACTCCGGGGCCTTTTACGCAAAGCTCTCCCACTTCTCCCTGGGGAACAACTTCACCTTTATCATCTACAATTTTAACTTCCCAATTATATCCCGGTATACCTATTGCGCCTACTTTGTGGATATTCTCCACTCCCAGGTGCACACAGCCCGGGCCAGTGGATTCGCTGAGGCCGTAATTGGTATCGTACTGATGATGCGGGAAGTGTTTCTTCCAGCGATGGATAAGACTAGGCGGAACAGGCTGGGCGCCTATATGCATAAGTCTCCATTGGGACAGCTCATAATCTTCCAGTTTGACCTCTCCGCTTTCAATGGCATCCAGGATATCCTGAGCCCACGGAACCAAAAGCCATACAATGGTTATTTTTTCTTCAGACACCGTTCTCAAGATCCAGTCAGGCTTGATTCCTCTTAAAATAACGGCCTTGCTGCCAGTTAGAAGGCTTCCGAACCAGTGCATCTTTGCCCCTGTATGATAAAGAGGCGGTATGCAAAGGAAATTATCCTCTCTGGTCTGACCGTGATGTTTGGCCTCTGTGATGCATGCCGACATCAGGGCTCCATGACTATGTAAAATAGCTTTTGGAAATCCTGTGGTACCTGATGAAAAATATATCGCGGCATCGTCCTCATCGGTTATTTCAACATTAGGCGCTTCTGAAGAACAATTTGCGGTAAGTCGGTCATAACTTTCAGCAAATGACGGACGACCTTCTCCTGCATACAATAAGAACTTAATCTGTGTAATCTGATCATAAATGCTTTCCAGCCGTCCTATAAATTCCGGTCCGAATACAAGCGCTATAGCGTCGGACAACTCCAGGCAATACTTGATTTCCTCCGCAGTGTAGCGGAAATTAAGGGGAACTGCTATGGCTCCGGCCTTCAAAATTCCAAAATAAATAGGCAACCACTCAAGACAATTCATTAATAGAATTGCAACCTTATCTCCTTTTTTTATTCCTCTTTTAATGAGAAGATTTGCGAAACGATTGGCTTTTTCGTCAAAAACCCGCCATGTCATTTCTCTTCGGTATTCGCCTGCCGGATTGTTTTCAATCAGTTCGTATTCGCGCCAGATTACATTGTGTTTGTCCTGCAAATCAAGGTTGATTTCTTTAAGACATATTTCCTGCCCGTATAATTCAGCATTTCTGGACAGAAGCTCAGTGATAGGCATCTTTATATCCTCCCGTTCTACAAAAATTATTATAAAAAATATAATATAGACCATTTAGACCGTACTACGAATACGAAAGTCCAATTTTTATTATAAAATCTTATATTATTTAAAGCAACCTTTATTTAAATCCTTTATTAATAAACTTTCCTTTTCAATATAATTTAACCGCCCGTAAAAACGTATATTTTTTTACGGGCGGTTAAATTATCTAAAAAAATGGCTCTTTTTATACTTTTTTATTGGTTTCTACCCAGGCAGCGAATGATTCCATGATATTTTTTAAATAATCCAGGGTGGATTCATTTGTTATATTGCCGGACTCATCCATGATATCTGCAATATTCCCTATATACGCTTCAGGTTGTTGCATGGTAGGAACGTTTAAGAAAACAAGCGCCTGACGAATTTGATGATTGGCTCCGAATCCCCCTAACGCACCGGGTGACACGCTGATTACCGCACCTGGCTTTCCGTCCCAAATGCTTTCTCCGTATGGTCTTGAACCCACATCCAGGGCATTTTTTATAACTGCCGGCATGGTCCTGTTATATTCAGGCGTGATAAATAAAAAGCCTTCGTACTTTTTCATGTCCTCCCGGAACTTGGTATACTCAGGAGGAGGATTCCCCTCGTCATCGTAATCCTGGTTGTACATGGGAAGGTTTCCTATCTCTACGTATTCCAGGTCAATACTGCCAGGAGCAAGTTTCTTAAGAGTCTTTAACAGTTTTTTGCAATAGGATTCCTTTCGAAGACTTCCCACTAATACTCCTATTTTTACGGCCATAATCAACACCATCCTTTTATTGACTTGAAACAATCAAAATTTTATATTATGCTTATTCATTGTAAAGATACCCATATTTTGGCCGTTTAAACTTAAGAACACGATGATCATGAACGGAATAGACCGCTCAAATTTTGTCTTCTTCAAGGAATCCTTTTAATACTATATTGTAATCTGTTGAAGTATTTATGTTAATAAAAGCGGAAGGCGATATCAAACCATTATCCGGAAGTTCTCCGGCATTTATGTAATTAACATTCAGCTCGGTATACAAATCCGACACTTTATATTTTCTCTTATTAAGATTGTTTTCAACCAGGGGCAGGCATGTTTTATTGTAAAGAGCGAAAAGAGGCTCCGTCTTGTTGTTTATAACCGGCACAACCGCATCATATCCGTTTCGCCGTTTCATTAATTCTACCACCAGGGAGTCTTCCCACAACGGCATATCGCAGGCGGTTACAAATACCCACTCATATTGCGCATTCTTAATACCTGCATGAATACCTCCCAATGGCCCGCAATCCGGGTAGACATCAATTACTTCCCTTGAATTATCGATATTATATTTTCCCTTGATATCTACCGATACCATGACTTCTTTAAACAGACCCTTTAATTTGCCAAGTGAGTATTCCAGCAGTGTCATGTTATTTAGTTTCAACAAAGCCTTATCCGTACCAATACGGGAGCTTTTCCCGCCTGCCAGCACAAGTCCTGTCGCATCGTAAAGCATTTTACCTTGACATCCCTGATCATTCATTATTTATATATTCCAGAATTATTTTTTCAATCTCTTCCATATTGGAATGGGTTAATTCATGCACACAGACATCATTATGGTATTTAACCGCTTCTATCATGCTGTTGCTCTTTTTTTGCAGCACTCCTAAAAGTTTTATATCCGAGTTTAAAGCATTAAAAAGCGCATCTCGATATAAAAACGCATTTTCTTCTATAGAGCCTATTTCATCCAGCAAGACAAGTTCCGGTTTCCGCCGGACGGCTGAAGAAAGAACTCTCACCCCAAAATCATTAAAGACATTTATATTTTTATAAATAATGTTATTCCCGGCTCTTATCAGAAAAATGTTATCATAACCGGATAGTTTATCACATGTGATTTCAAGACAATAATCCTTTGAAGGAGAATAGTCCATCAGGCGATAGGCAATTTGATCCTGGTTTTTCACATTGATTCTCTGGATAAATAAACCTTCTGCGCTGATATTGCTTCTCCTTATAATCTGCTTTATAAGGCTGGATTTACCTGTTCTTTTTTCACCTGTTATAAACAGTTTTTTTATACAATTCACCCTGCCTTCATTGTTTATCTGGAAAAACGCAAAATTTCTTTTATCATATCATCACCAGGCTCGATTTGGTAGAAGAGTCTGAAAAATTCTTTCGTTTCCTCCTCTATATCTATATTGAACATGTCAGGATAGAGCAGATTCGAAAGCCATTTAACACCTATTATCCTGCTTATGGACGGGGGTCTGTTAATCCAGTCAAAGGGGACCTGGGGAACTTCATAAACTCTTTTATTCCTTACCGCATCAATGCTTTGCCATTCTTTGCCAGTAAGGATGGCATTATATACATGGTGTTTTTTATCCCCGTCCGTGCTTATTATAATAATCTCCGGGTTCCAGGCCAGCACCTGTTCCAGCGAAACGTTTATTCTTCTTGAAACGGCTTCGGTTCCGGGGTCAGCAACATTTATTGCTCCTGCGATATCTATTATTTCGGAGTTGAGAGAACCTCTTACCTCGGTTTCCAGTCCCTCAAGTCCTTCCGCATAATATAACGCCAAACGTTTATCTTCCGGTATTTTCACTATTTTAGCATTAACTTCTTCCAGGGTTTTTCTTACATAATCCCCCAGTTTTTCAGCCCGATCTTCCTTCTTCAGAATCCTGCCCAGGAATCTATACGCTTCATCTGCCTTGCCGATATTGCCATCTACCATTACAACGGGTATATTAAGCTGTTTCTGTATTTCTTCAGTATCCTTAATATAACTTTCGCTGACATCACCCATATTTATAATCAAGTCAGGTTTTGCCTTAAGCAGTTCTTCAATATTCCCGCTGTATTTAGGCCCCTTCCAGCTGCCCAAATCAGGAAGCTCCCGATATTCACTCATAATACATACTTTAGTGTCGTCACTTAAAGGGCTGTTCCATCCTGTCAGCTTTTCCGGCGCCAGGGTATAAACCATGATTGTTCCTATCGATCCTGTTGCATAAACTTTTTCGATTTCGGCAGGTATTTCAACTTCCCTTCCTGCCATATCAATGATCTTATTTTTATTTTTATCAGGACCGGTTGCCTGGTCGCAGCCTGTAAAAAGCTGAAGAATTATGGCGGCTGATAATATTCCCATTACAATTCTTTTCAAGCTTATTCCTCCTTAAATCCTTCAATATGGGATGCATACCTTTACCGTCTGCATGCAGCCTATAGGAACGCTTACCATCTTAGTTTCAACATTATATAGCTCTTTTAAATTTTCTTTATTAACAATCAAATCAGGCATGCCATAACTTATAAATCTTCCTCCCTTCATCATGGCCGCCTTTGTCGCATAACGCAGTACATAATCAGGCATATGGGTTGATATTATCACACCGAATTTACTTTTCAGTTTACTTATACAGTTCATGACCTTAACCTGGTTGCCAAAATCTAAACTGGAAGTCGGCTCGTCCATTATCAAAAATTTCGGCTGCTGGGTCAGCGCCCTTGCAATAAGAACCAATTGTCTTTCCCCACCGCTGATTTTTGTATAAGGTTCATCCTTCAAGTGGATAATGTCGAGTTCTTCAAGAGTTTTTAAGGCAATATCCTTATCTTTTTTTGACGGAACGGAAAAACTCCCTATATACGGGGTTCTTCCCATCAAAACAACATCAATAACCGAAAAAGGAAATGCCGAAACAATATTTTGGGGTACATATCCGACATACCTGGCAAGTTTTCTCTGAGGCCAATTAACCATATCTTCATTGTCAAACAGTATTTTCCCTGACCGGGGTCTTAAAATTCCGAGCAGAACTTTGAAGAGAGTAGTCTTCCCTGTGCCGTTGGGACCAAGCAGGAACAATACGTCCCCTGTTTCCACCGAGAATGATATATTCTGGAAAACAAGTTTTTTGTTGTAATAAAAGGTTAAATCCCTGACCTCCATTTTCATGACATGTTCCTCCCTTCCCTGGCCAAAAGCCAGATATAAAACGGTGCGCCTATTAAAGAGGTTATTATGCCGAGAGGTATCTCAACCGGAAACAATGTCCTGGCAATAGTGTCAATAATAAGAAGATAGGTGCCTCCTATTAAGAATGAGGCCGGCAGAAGCGTCCTGTAATCGGGGCCAATCATGATTCTTGTCAGATTTGGTATAACCAGGCCAATCCAGCCAATTACTCCGCTGATTGACACAGCTGCCGATGTCATTAAAGTAGAAAAGAATATAATAATGAGTCTTACCCTGTTGGTATCAATCCCGAGAGTTTTTGCCTCATCATCACTGAATGACAACACATTAAGATTCCATCGTAGCAGGAACAACATCGTAATTCCTGTCAAACAGGGTACTGTAAGCAGCTTTACATCTTCTAAACCAACAGATGCCAAACTCCCTAATAACCAAAAGGTTATAGCGGGTAACCTTACTTCCGGATCTGCAATAAATTTAATTAAAGAAACAAGGGAATTAAAAACCGTACTGGTAAGAATACCGCTTAAAATCAATATTAATATCTGATTACCATGCTTTACCTTTACACTTATAAGACACGCAGCAAATACCGCCAGCAGACCGAACAGGAAAGAGCTTACCTGAATTGCGGCTATACTTCCCGACATAACAATTGCAAGAGAAGCACCAAATGATGAGCCCGCAGTAGCTCCCAAAATATCCGGTGAAATCAGGGGGTTGTTAAATATACCCTGATATGCAGATCCGGCTGCTGAAAGGCATCCGCCTATCAGTATCGCCGCAATAATCCTTGGAAGCCGTACATTAAAAACTACTGTCTCCATTGCAGGAGGGAAGTTGAGATTCAGCGGTAAAATCCTGTTTGCTATAATCATTATAGATTCTTTTATGGAAATAGGATACTTACCGACAGTTAAAAAAACAACTCCCAGCAACAAGAGATTAAGAGTCAGCATTAAACATAAATTTCCCGGCTTCTTCGATAGTTTTTTCAGTGTAAAACCTCCTTGATACTGGATAAATTAATCAAACTTCATTATGAATGGTAAGAAGACTAAAAAAGCTTCTGTAAGAAAATACAAACAGAAGCTTTTTTAAGCCTTTGACATTGTATCTTCTTTCCAAACACGGGAGGCAGACAGATTTCTCCGTCTACCCTCAGATCTTAACGATCTTGACCATTAAAACATAGTTTCCCTTAGCTTTAATGGTTCGAAGATAAATATTTATTTGTCTCATTCATACTCTAAAGTTATTGAGCATGTTTTTTGACTATTGCGATGAATTCATCATCTGTCAAACATCTCTTATGATCTATACCGAACTGCTTAACCTCACCTAGAATCTTCTTTCTTATTTCTCTGTCCTCAACTGTTATGTTCAGTTCCTTGAGTTTGGTCTCAACAGACAGCAGACCGCTTTTCTTACCAAGTTTTATACTTGCCTTTTGGTTGAAGGTCTCGGGATTAACCGCAAACATTGCAAGGGGTATTGATGTAACTAAATCCGCGCCGATTCCCGATTCCCTTATAAAAATTTCTTTACCGGTTACAGGTTTTTTCCCGGGTATCGGATATTGGGCCATTCTGGCGGTATCGTTGCATAATTCTATTAATTTCTTTAAATCAATTCCTGTATCATATCCATAAAGAATTTCCAGGGCAGCGACTAAGTCCTCAATAGGTGTATTGCCGGTTCTCTCTCCGAGCCCGTTAAGGCAGCAATGCACAACTTCCGCGCCGGCATGTACTGCAGCCAAGGAAGTAGCCACACTCATGTTAAACTCATTATGTACATGGATTTCTACAGGTATATTGAGCTTTTTCTTATACCATTCCACCATGTAAGCGATTGCCTGGGGCGTAGCGCATCCCATGGTATCAACCACGCCAATGGAATCAGGTTTGTATTTGCCCGAAATACCTTCCAGATAATATTCAATATCTTCCCTGTCAGCCCTGGTAGCATCGTACGGGAAAAGTACAACCTTGAGCCCTGCCGCTCTAGCAAATTCTACGGCTTTTTGGCTGTTTTCTAGAGTCTGCTCAACTCCGTACTTAAACTGATACATAAGCTTAGGTTTTCCGATGGGAACTTCGACAATAATACCCTGAACACCGCAATCTTTACACAATTGAATATCTGATTCAAGTGGACGTGCAAATGCATATATTTCCGCATCAAGATTAAGTTTCATTATTTCTTCTATTGCACGCCTGTCCTCATCAGAAACTGCAGGCATACCTGCTTCTATCCTGTGTACACCGGCTTCTGACAGTCTTCGGGCAATCTCAATTTTTTCTTCCTTTCTAAAAACGACTCCTGGTGTCTGCTCACCATCACGAAGCGTAACGTCATGGAATTTCAAGTTTCCAGGTATATGAGTTTTTTCTAATACCTCGGGGTAAAAATTATATTGGCTAACCCACCATTTATCATTCTTCCACAGTTTTTCGCTCATACTATGCTCCTTTCAAAATGCGTATTTGTTTGAATTATTTTTTTAACTTAAGTTTATGGACACGTATAAATTCCTCTATATTCGTTTCGTCTTTATTTATAAGCATGTTTATTATTTCCCTGTGTTCATTGTTGGATCTCTTCATTATTTCAGGGCTTTCCCTCATTCTTTTATAAGCCCAGTTGCTGATATCCCACAATTGTGATATTAAATCGCACAGTCTTTTACTCTTTGATGCAGTATAAATTATTGTATGGAATTCCCTGTTAAGCTTCCTGTACTCAAAAACATCCTGTGCCTCGATACTCAAATCCATCTTCTTAACCAGTTCATTTAATGTATCCAGGTCTTGCTGGGTTATGAGCCTTATTGCCTTTTTAGCGGCCAATCCTTCAAGTACTGCCCTGATTTCGATTATTTCAGCAATTTGTTCTTCACTGAAGCGTGTAACAACTGCGCCCTTGTGAGGAACTATTTTCACATACCCCTCAGTTTCCAACTGTTTCATAGCTTCCCGTACCGGAATGGGTGATGCGTCAACTTCTTTGGCGAGAGAAGAAATCACTATACTGTCGCCCTGAGAATACTCCTGGGTTTCTATCCTGTGTTTTATAAGATCATAAACCAATTGCGCTTTTGTTGAGTATACCATCGGGTTCACCTTTTATTACTTTATCTTCCAGGTATTGATTAACCACAATTCTTTCCAAGTTCAATCAATTTCCTTGATATATAAACAATTCTGCCAACACGATAATTATATCGGTCTTTAGTTAAATTTTCCATTCTCTGTTCATCACAGGTCTCGTAAGCTTTTCCCATACAATGCTGCTCACAACTCGGCAAAAAATTTCTTTTTCTCCTGTCTCTGCACAAATCACACTTCGTCGCTTTTTCTTCACCGTCAATTGTCGTAATATGTATGCATCCATAAGGACATGCTTCAACACATGTCCCGCAGGCAATGCATAAACACCTGTCAATAGAAACAAGGCCCTCATCATCCCTGTAAATTGCTCCAACAGGACATGCTTCCATACATTCCGGGGAATCACAATGATTACATAAAACAGGAACATAATCGCAATGCAAATTATTATATTCATCTCTCTGTTCAATTCTTATAACATCTATGTTGCCGCTTCCTTCAGGTATGCCGTGCTCCTGTTTGCATGCCACCTGGCATGCTTTGCAGCCCCAGCATTTGTCAATATCAATTACCATGTAAAGACCCTGTTGTTCCATTTTAATACCTCCTAATCACCCAGATTTTCAGCAGGGGTTACACGACATAAATATCCTCTCGCGCATACCGTACCAATACCTTCAGCATACTTACCCCATGGAACAGTTTTATTTATGTTATATTCCCCCCACCATCCGGATGTAGCCTGAACAACATCCTCTCTCAGTCCTTCGGTATAATATGCATACGCATATGCATACCCGGCGGTTGATTCGACTTTAACCTTCCTGCCGTTTTCAATCCCTAATCTACGCGCAGTTTTGGGATTAATATAAAGGTAAGGCTTTGGAACCAATTCCAAAAGATACGGCTGCAGCCTGTTCTCGCTTATTCGAAATGCCGATTCATGCCGACCGGTAGTTATAATCAAAGGATATTCTTCAGCCAGTTCAGGAGTGCTGTCAAAACTTTGGAATGACGGGGTATATCTGGGCAAAGGATCACATCCTTTAGCCTTGGCTAAATTAGAATACAGTTCAATCTTTCCGGTAGGGGTTTTAAATCCCTTTTCTTTATACGATTCATAGGTAAGGGGCTTATAAAGGCGTCTTTTTGCCGCAGCCTCCTTAAACGTATATCCTGTCGGGGATAGCAAATAATCATAGAACTTCTCTGAATTCTCCCAGAAATGTTCTTCAAGTCCCAGCCGCTTTGCCAATTCAATTATAATATCAACATCATTCTTTGCTTCATCGATAGTAACTGCTTTCTGCTGGATTAAAGTATAGGTGTTACTAGACTGGAACGAAGAAATAACATTATTTCTTTCCAGCCAGGTAGATGCCGGAAGTACTATATCTGCCATTTCAGCGGTAGGAGTCATAAAAATATCACATACGGCAATAAATTCCAGGCGTGAGAGCGCTTCTATCACTTTATTCGAATTCGTATAACTCACAATTGCATTGCTTCCGAATATTGTGGCACATTTAATGGGATAAGGTTTCCCCGAAATAATGGTTTCCCATAACGAAGGCATATGAGCGACCGGTACCGGAGATAATTCCTGAGTAAGCAGAGGGAATTCATTATATCCGATTCTTAATTTTCTTATTTCCTCAGGAATGAAGTCTGCCTTAATAAACTCATGGGTATTCTGGCTTATATCACCTCTTGACGAAACAACAACATTTCCGCCTTTCTTACCGATATTGCCGGTAATGGACGCCAGGATGGATGTAGCCCTGCACACCTGCACACTGTCATGCTGCTGATCAAGAGCAAGCCCTCTTATCACGCAGGCCGCTTCCGCTTTAGCATATACACGGGCAGCCTTTCTTATTAGATCAGCATCAACTCCGGTTATTTTTGAAGCCCACTCGGGAGTATAGCTTTTTACATGATTTTTTAATTCTTCATAACCATATGTCCATTTTTCAATAAAATCATCGTCCGTTAATCCTTCTTCAATAATTACATTTATGAAGGAAAGCGCAAGAGCCATATCGGTATCCGGACGAACCTGAAGCCATATATCCGCTTTTGCAGCTGTCTCTGAAAAATACGGGTCAACTACGATAAGAGCTGCTCCCCGCTGTTTAGCCAGCATTATATCAGCTGCCCTCACTCCCCAGCAGGTAACCGGATTAACCCCCCATGCCAATATGCAATGCGTATTGGGAAAATCGAACGCTTCTCCATATTGGGCACCGCCACCAAATGTAAGGTTGCAATCTATCAGCCTCGGCCACAAACACTGAGCCCATCCTGCCGCGCCATGATTGGGAGCCTGCAGTACATTTGCAAACCTGGTATATACTCTGCTCCATCCTCTTCTTGTGCCTTCCAATATAGCAAGCCCCTGCGGTCCGTATTTTTCTTTATACTCCTTTAACTTCTCCGCTACAGTGTCCAGGGCTTCATCCCATGATATTTCCTGCCATTTTCCTTCACCGCGTTTACCGACTCTTTTTAGAGGTTTAAGCAAACGCTTGGGGTTATATACCAATTGTTTTGCTGCCAGCCCTTTCGGGCAAAGCATACCCCTGGTCTGGGGCGAATCTGGATCCCCTTCAATCCTGAGTATTTCTCCGGTATTTTTATCTTTGTATATTAATACTTCACATGTAGAGTGGCATGAAAAACACACGGAAGGAATAACCGTTTCATTCTCCGGTATGATTCTGTCACCGCATTTTTGCTTTTTATATTGGTTTTCAGTTAACTTGTGGCTCCCATTCAAGATACTCTCTATAATATTTTGACTTACAGTAGTATCATACTTACTTCCTATAAGCTTTTTTGCAAATTCGGTTTTTTTACTAATCATGTCAAGCATCCTCTTTTTCACCGGATAATAAACACTTCCGAACCTGTTTATAACAATTCTTCAATCAAGATTAATCTATGTGAAACTACTAAATAGTTTCAGTTCCCGCATAAATAACTTCGAACAGAGAATAAATAACTTTGGCTTTATACAGGCTGATCCTTTAATTTTTTATCCCTGATTACTGTAATTACAGCAAATGCTGCAAGACAAACAGCGCCTATTATGTCAGTAACAACTATCGGATTTACCATCAGAATTCCAGCTGAGAATGCCAGTATCCTTTGAATCCAGTTGCACGGTTTTCTGAAGTAACCCTGTATTCCTATTGCGATTAAATAAACACCCAACAGGCTTGTAATTATTACCCTTAGAATAACAAGTAAAGTTCCCTGCAATAATAGGGCATTATCATAGACAAACATGAAAGGTACAATGAATGCCACTATTCCAAATCTGAAAGCGGTGTATCCTACCTTGTTGGGATTTGCACCTGCCAACGCCGCCCCTGCATATGCTGATAATGCAACAGGAGGTGTTATGGTGGATATAGATCCAAAATACAAAACAAACAGATGCGCCGAAAGTAACGGTACTCCAAGTTTTATAAGGGCAGGAACCGCCAGTGTGGCCAGAACCATATATGCCGCAGTAGTAGGCAGACCGCAGCCTAGTATCAGGGACGCAACCATGGTCATAAGCAAAGCAATTAATACATTCTGTCCGGCAACAGAAAGCATCAGACCGGAAAACTTGGCTCCGATACCTGTAAGTGATATAACACCTACGATAATTCCTGCGCATGCGCAAGCTGCCGCAACACTTATGATTCCTCTCATGCCGCTGGTTATGGCACTAAAGAATTTCTTTGGTATTTCTTTACGATTCGGGTTAAATATTAAATCTATTACGATAATAGCTGCCATTGAATAAGAAGCCGCAAGAATCGCGCTGTATCCTTTGATAATCATGGCTATCAAAAGAATTAACGGAATGAGAAGATATCCTCTTTCCTTAAGAATTTGCTTTATAGGTTTGATATCCTGATCGGCCATTACCTGAATATTTTCTTTTTTAGCTTCAAGGTCAACTATTATAAAAACAGAGACGAAATAGAGTATTGCTGGCAAAATCGCTGCCATACATATTGTACCATATGTAAGACCGGTCATTTCAGCCATCAGGAATGCCGCTGCTCCCATAACAGGCGGCATAATCTGACCACCGGTGGATGCCACTGCTTCAACAGCTCCGGCTACCGTGGGCTTATAGCCATTTTTTTTCATTAAAGGTATGGTAAAGGCTCCGGTTGTTACAACATTTGCAACAGCCGAACCCGACATGGTCCCCATGAGAGCGCTGCTGACAATTGCTGCTTTGGCAGGTCCGCCGCGCTTTTTGCCTGTAAGGGCAAAAGCTATATCAACAAACAGTTCGCCCCCGCCGAATTTTTCCAGCATCGCGCCGAATAGAACAAAAAGTGCGACATATTTTGCCGATACATCAAGAGCCGTACCGAATATTCCTTCGGTTCCCGTATACAGGAAAGAGAAAATTCTTGTTATGGTATATTGTCTATGCCCTAACGATCCGGGAATCAGGTGTCCGAACATTGCATACAGCAGAAAGATAGCAGATACAGCCGAAAGTACAGGGCCAACAGCTCTGCGGGCAGCCTCCAGAACTACTATTACCGCAATGATACCAAATATAACATCGGTTTGGGTTGCCATTCCGGCGTTCTCAGCGATCCGCAGCCAGTTTATCAGTATGTATACAGAAGATGCTCCTGCCGCTATTAGCCATATCCAATCAAATACGGTAACCTTATTGAGAGTTGCCTTTCTAGATGGATACAGTAAAAAAATTACCATTGAAATAATCAGCCAATGGGTGGCTCTAAGATTCATAGCGCTCTTATAGCCAAAAAAGCCTATATATATATGGTATAAGCCAAGAACAATCAAAGCTATTGTAACTGCCTTGTTCAAATATTCGGGCAGTGTTCTTACGCTTTTGCTTTCTTCTTCAAGAATGTCATTTACATTCTTTTTCTTTCTTGAAAAGATCATTACTTTCTGTCCCCCTAATTACAATCAGAAAGCATATCTATTGCCATAACGGCAATAGATATGCTTTTGAAATCATTATTTTATTAAGCCGACTTCCTTGAAGTACAGTTCTGCTCCCGGATGCATAGGAACAGTGCTTGTATCTGTCACTGATTCTAAAGTAACAGGTTTTAATGCATTATGATATGTTTTCAGTTCTTCCAGGTTTCCGAATACAGCTTTTGTTATTGCATATACAGTTTCAAGAGATAAATCAGGACTGCAGTACAGAAGATTTCTTACGCATAATGCCAGTACATCATCATCTGTTGAATATACATCTTTAGAAACGCGCTCCAAAGAATAGTACGGATTCTTTTCACTAATCTTCTTTACATCTTCCTCTGTTATTGAAACCA
The DNA here is from genome assembly GCA_012728095.1 of Clostridiaceae bacterium. GTDB lineage: Bacteria > Bacillota > Clostridia > DSM-8532 > DSM-8532 > DTU059. Next base: position 65,857 of record JAAYFU010000024.1, on the reverse strand, counting down.
TTACAACCTTATCAGTCGCGCTTAGAGACAGGACTGATGAAGCCGGATATCCTGCCGCAGCCAACGCACAGTCAACCTGACCGTCCTTTAACTGGGAAACACCATCATCATAACTCAGATATGAAGGCACAATATCATTCATTGACATGCCATACACTTCCAGTATGGCTTCAAACATAGGAATTGAACCGCCGCCGGCAGGACCTACAGCAACTTTTTTGCCCTTAAGGTCGGGGATACTCTTAATCCCGGTTTTTTCAAGAGTCACAATATGTAGAATTGATGAATGAAGTGAGCCGATGGCTGTCAAATCATATTTTCTGTCATATTGATTTACTCCCAAAACTGCATTCAACGCATGGTCAGAATTCGAGATACCCAGATCAGCTTCTCCAGTGCCCACAAGGATAGGATTCTGAACGCTGCCGCCTGTTATTTCAGCTGTAACATTCAGAGGTTCTACGTATTTGGTAACTATTTCAGCAATTCCTGTACCGACTACATAGAAAGCGCCGCCTGCACTGGCAGTACCTATGGTCAGTTGTTGATTCGGAATCTTGGAAAGATCAATTCCTGCAGGTGATTCCGACGGTTCAGGAACATTATTTGTTTGTGAAGGCTCACTTGAAGGTGTTGCTGTTGGTGATGGGGTAACATTCTGTGATTGACCGCAAGCTGTTAGTGAAAATAAAATACATACAGCAAACACTAAAGTTAATATTCTTTTCACTTTTTATTCTCTCCTTTTTTTATAATTTTAACAACCAGGGCTATTGATTTAACAGCCAAGGTTGCCATTAACTTTTCTTAACCAAGGCAACAGCGCGACACCATCCGGCGCTGGCTTTTTCAATTTTAATCGGGAAACATATTACCTTGAATCCATGAGGGGGCAATAAGTCAAGATTTGCCAGTTTTTCGATATGGCAGTATTCTCTCTCTTTTCCTGCAAAATGAGCCTGCCAAAGCTTGGAACCGTCACCGGTCCTTTCGTATTCTCTTCTCATCGCATCAAAAGATGTGTCAAAACCCCACGCGTCGATTCCCATAACCTTAACGCCTTGATCAACGAGCCAGAGTACACCCTCACGGCCCATTCCAGGTTGCTTAAAGTAATCGGGCGAGTTTATTCTTTTGTCACAACCTGTCATTATCAGAACAATATCGAAGGGCTTGATTTTATAGTCTATTCTATTTAATTCGGCCTTTAATTCATCGACTGTTATTACATGCCCATCCGGCAAATGCCTGAAATCTAAAACCACACCATCACTGAAACACCATTCCAATGGAATTTCTTCGATAGTTTTAGCCGGTTTTCCTTCACTTGTCGGAGCATAATGCCAGGGAGCATCAAGATGTGTACCTGTGTGAGTTCCTGCTGTCACTATCTCCACGGCATTTCCGTGGCCGCCGGAAGGCAATACTTTCGGATCACAGCCTAATTTGTTGATAAACAACGCCTTACCTTCATCGGTGTCATGTGTTATCCATTTAATTTTTGAAGGCCGTACTTCGCTTACTGCGTCATTAGTCAATGTAACACTTAAATCAATAATCTTATAGTCTTCGAACATAAGATTACCCCCCCCTAATAAATAAAAGCATCTGCTTTGTTCATCAAACATTAAGTAGTTTAAGGCCGACAACATACTCATGATGATGGACAAAGCTATCAAATTTTCTTTATTTTTTCTCTATGTACATAGCTATATACAAATATATGATACATCATATATGATATATCATATATTATTATATATTATTTATAAAAAAAGTAAATAGATTTAATCGTTTTTATGCATTTTAAATATTTTTATATAATTACAGATATTGTTAATCAATTGATTAGCCCAAAGTTACCAATATCCTCTTAAAAATGTTTTGCAACTTGCCATTTGTGGTATTTGGCTATTATAACCAGAAATCTCTCAATTACACGTAAACTTTATATCTCAATACAGTAGAAACAAGACGATATTTATCGAAATATGATAATATATTAATATATATGTATTTTGAAGGTGTAAGCTATGAAAGTACGTTTTTTGGGAGCAAGTACATCTGTTACGGGGTCATGCCACCTGATTACAACCGCTAATCATAAATTTTTGCTGGATTGCGGGCAGTTTCAGGGCAGTGACGATGTAGACGAATTAAATGCCAGGGAATTTGATTTTGATCCTGCTGAAATAGAATTCTTGATATTGAGTCACGCGCATATAGACCATAGTGGAAGGATTCCCTTACTTGTAAAAAGAGGTTTTAAGGGCAAAATATATTGTACCGATGCAACTGCCGATCTACTGGCCATTATGCTTAAAGACAGCGCTTCAATACATGAAAGAGAAACCGAATGGAAAAACCGGAAAAATCAGCGGGCAGGAAAACCTCTTGTTGAGCCTCTTTATACCATGGAAGACGCCGAAGCTGCACTGAGCCAGGTTACACCTGTTCTTTATAATCAGCTGATTGAACTGAATGAATCTGTTAAGGTTGTATTCAACGATGCAGGGCATATCCTGGGTTCCTCAATAGTTGAACTTTTTATAACAGAGAACGATGAGGTATCAAAAATTGTATATTCCGGTGATCTGGGCATGACGGGAAGACCCATTTTACGTGATCCCACAATAATTAAAAAAGCGGATTACGTTATTATGGAAACCACTTACGGAAACCGCGTCCATGAAAAAAACTCGGACAGTATTGAGAGACTCATTGATATAGTTTTAAAAACAATCCGCAGAGGCGGTAATGTTATTATCCCTTCTTTTGCCGTAGGCAGGACCCAGGAATTGATTTACCAGTTCAACCGGTTTTTCATGGAACACTCCGAGTATAAGGATGAACTTAAGGATATAATGGTTTACGTGGACAGTCCCATGGCCATTTCCGCAACGGAAATATTCAGAAGGCACGCCCAGGTATTTGATGATGAAACACGGGAATATATCCTGCGGGGCGACCATCCTCTGGATTTTCCGAATCTGGTATTCACAAGAACTGCCGAGGAATCTGTCATGCTTAATACGGATCCCACTCCCAAGGTGATTATTTCTTCCAGCGGCATGTGTGAAGCCGGCAGGATTAAACATCATTTAAAACATAACCTGTGGAATCCGAAATCCAGTATCGTATTTGTCGGCTACCAGGCAAGAGGAACCCTGGGATACTCAATATTGAACGGAGATAAGAAAGTAACCATCTTTGGCGAAAAGATCCATGTGGAAGCTGAGATTCACAACTTGGAAGGCTTTTCAGGCCATGCCGATAAAAACGGTTTATTGGACTGGCTTGCAGGATTTAAACAACCGCCGAAACAAGTTTTCCTTGTCCACGGGGAGGAAGACGCAAAGCAGGAATTCGCCAAAGAAGTTAAATCCGTTTTGGGATACGACTGCACTATTGTTGAGGGAGATACCGAATTCACACTCACCAAGCATGATGTTGTGAGTATTGATGAGATGAAAAAAGAGCTCGTATCCCCGGAGACCATATTCGAGATTAAGAAGAATATCGCATCAGTACATAACGCCCTTGAATATATTTTGTATAACACCCATCTGGCAATGAGTTCAAACCTTACGCCGGAACAAATAACCGAGATTAATAATATTTTAATCAGCCTTGAAAAGAATACCTACACCCTGGGCGCGATAATGTCCCTGAAAGCGGGCGGTTCAGTTGATTAGTCTGCTGAACAGCTCGCCTATATTGCCGTAGTAAACATAATTTGCCCTATAATCATAAGGAGTTTTGGTCTTGTTTATCAGAACCAGCTTATCGCCTCTGTAGTAGTTCACCAGTCCCGCAGATGGATAAACCGATAATGAAGTACCGCCAATAATAAAAACATCCGAATTCATTATGTAGTTTACGGCATCTTCGAGGATTTGGCTGTCCAAAGCTTCCTGGTACAGAACAACATCGGGTTTTACAATACCATTGCATTTTTTGCACAAGGGAATGTTCTCCGACTCTATAATATAATCTAAATCGTAGAAACTTCCGCATTTCATGCAATAATTTCTATGTACCGAGCCATGAAGTTCCAGGACGTTTTTACTTCCCGCCATTTGGTGTAATCCGTCAATATTCTGAGTTATTACCGCTTTCAGCTTTCCGGCCTTTTCAAGTTCGGCCAATGCGATGTGCGCCGGGTTAGGCTTCGCGTCTTTATAAATCATCTTGCTTTTGTAATACTTATAAAATTCGTCGGTATGATGAATAAAGAAGTCATGGGACAGGATTTCCTCGGGAGTGTAGATGCTCTTAAGTTTTTCGTTGTACAGACCGTTTGCACTCCTGAAATCGGGTATATTGCTTTCGGTTGACACTCCGGCGCCGCCGAAAAATACGATATTATCTGAATTGTCTATCAGTTTTTTAAAGGTATCGACATCCAATTTTTTCATCTCCCTTCGGCTATATTATAACACTTATTGTTTAATGTGGGAAATGAAAGCCGCGCCCGCCTGCTGATGTCATTCTGAGCGGAGCAAAGCATACCCCCTTTGTGTCATCCTGAGCGGAACCGAAGGATCTGTTACGTCCACATAAGATTCTTCGCTGGCGCTCAGAATGACAGATGGTTAACGCTCATTAATGATTAAGCTCCGGATGACTTTCTTTAACATCAACCGGAGCTTTTGAAAAGGAGCATAAATAAAACATATATATAATTTCGATCAGGTACCCAGGTATGCCGCCTTGACCCCTTCGTTTTCCAGAAGCTCTGCTCCGGTACCCGAAAGGGTAATGCGCCCTGTTTCAAGTACATAACCCATGTCGGCCACTTTTAAGGCCATATTTGCATTTTGCTCTATCAACAGAATGGTAACGCCCTGCTTGTTTATTTCATTTATTATTTCGAAAATATTCCGAACTACAAGCGGCGCAAGTCCCAAGGACGGTTCATCCATCATCATCAGCTTGGGACGGCTCATAAGCGCCCTTCCCACCGCCAACATTTGCTGCTCTCCTCCTGAGAGCGTCCCGCCAAGCTGCCAGGATCTTTCTTTCAGGCGCGGGAAAAGATCAAATACATAGTTAAGGTCATCGGTAATATCATCTTTTCGAAGATAGGCGCCAATTTTCAGGTTCTCCAGCACAGTCAGATCAGGGAAGATTTTTCTTCCCTCAGGAACTAGGGTAATCTTGCGGGCTACAATATCTTCAGGACCTTTTCCTGTAATATCCTCGCCCATAAACTCTATTTTCCCGCTCCTAGGCTTAACAAGACCTGCAATGGTTCTCAAGGTAGTGCTCTTTCCCGCTCCGTTCGCTCCAATCAGAGTTACAATACTCTTTTCGGGAACTGTAAATGATATACCTTTTACCGCCTCGATTCCGCCGTAATTAACTTTTAAATCTGTAATTCTAAGCATCTTCGGCCACCCCCAGATATGCGTCGATAACTCGTTGATTCTTCTGTACCTCAGCAGGTGTGCCGTGAGCAATCAGCTTTCCAAAGTCCAGAACATAGATCCTGTTGGAAATCTTCATGACCAGGTCCATGTGATGCTCTATCATGAGAATCGTGAGGTCATATTTATTCTTAATCTTTACTATAAACTCCGCCAACTCCTGTGTCTCCTGAGGATTCATGCCTGCAGCCGGCTCATCCAGAAGCAAAAGTTTCGGCTCTGTTGCCAAAGCTCTTGATATTTCAAGGCGTCGCTGCAATCCATATGGCAGACTGCTGGCCAATTCATCCTTGTATTGAAGCAGACCTTGCTCCTCCAGGAGAGCCAGGCTTTCTTCTCTCGCCCGCTTTTCCTCACGCCAGTTAAGCCTTAAGGTTGCTGTAAGCACATTCTGCTTTGCTCTCATATGTTTTGCTACAAGCACATTTTCAAATACAGTAAGGCTGTTGAACAGTCTGATGTTCTGGAATGTGCGGGCAATACCAAGTTTCGTAATCTTATCGGGTGTAGGCCTTATGACCTTTAATTTCTCGCTGTCCTTTTCCCCAAGATACATCTTTTTCATTTTTCCCTGCGGATGGTTGGATACTATTGTTTCCCCGCAGAAAGTGACACTTCCGTATGTGGGTTCATACACACCGGTTATACAGTTGAAAGCTGTTGTCTTGCCTGCTCCGTTAGGCCCTATTAAAGCGACTATCTCGCCTTTGTTGACATCAATTGTGAGGTTATATAAAGCAACTACACCGCCGAACTGCATTGTTAATTTTTCGGTATGCAAAATATTTTCCGTCATTTACGCCGCCTCCTCCCTGCTCTCTTTTCCAAACAGCTTTCTGAAGAATCGGAGTATGGCATCGACAGAAATCTCTTTTGTACCCATGATTCCCTGCCTGTAAAACAGAACGACAATCATAATTACAATGGAGAATACGACTTTTCTGAAACCTGATGCCAGAAGCGGCACTCTGAAACTGCCGATGTATGTTTCATCGTCTAAAAATCTCAGCCACCATTCGCTTGAAGCAATGAACAAAAATGAAGATAAAATGCTTCCGGTAACTGAGCCAATTCCTCCTATGACAACAATAAGGAGAATCTCATACGTCATCGACGATTTGAAAGCAGCAGCCTGTACCGTTGTCTGATACATGGCCAGAAGAGCGCCTCCAACTCCTGCAAAGAATGAGCTTATTGTAAATGACAATTGCTTATGCTTTGCCAGGTTTATTCCCATAGCTTCGGCAGCAATCTCGTCGTCCCGTATTGCCTTAAACGCCCGGCCATATGAAGAATTAATAAGCAATACTATTATTGTTATGCATATGCCGGACACAAAAAATGGATATAATGTAGAAGAGAAAGATGGAAATCTTTTCAACAGGTTTGACCCGTTGGTTACAGGCCCCAGTTTATCCCACTGAAAAACAGCCCGGATAATCTCCGCAAAGCCTAACGTTGCAATAGCCAGATAATCGCTTTTCAGTCTCAGGACAGGAAGTCCTATGAGGTAAGCGAATATTGCCGCAGCCAACCCGGCCATTATGAGGGCTACCGGAACAGGGACCGTAAACTTGATAATTCCGCCGTTAAAATACTGGTATACTGCATCTCTTGCTTCCAAAGGAATTGTAAAAATCGCGTAGGTGTATGAACCTATCAGCATGAATCCTGCCTGTCCCAATGAAAAAAGACCGGTAAAGCCGTTTAACAGGTTCATGGAAACCGCAACCAGAGCGTAAATTGCTCCCTTTTTCAATACCACAAAAAGCATTGATGAAGACGGCAATATCTGCTCCAGAATAAATATGACTGCGAACATCGCGGCTATAAGCGCGAACCCAACCCAGTTTTTCCTTATAAATCCTAAAACAGATTTAAAAAATTCATTTTTTCGTTGGGGAGTGATTACTCCATTCAGACTTCTGTTTTTTTCGCTCATATCACTCACCTATACCTTATCTGTTGATTTCTCACCGAATAGCCCGGTCGGCTTTGCGACAAGAATGATTATCAGCAATGCAAAAGTAAAGGCATCCGAGAATGTTGTCCAACCAAGTCCCTTTATAATGTTTTCACAAATACCTATGATAAACGCACCGATAACAGCTCCGGGTATACTTCCGATGCCGCCGAACACTGCAGCTACAAAGGCTTTTAACCCAGGCATCGCTCCGGCAATCGGCGTGACCGTGGTATAGTTCGTAAAGTAGAGTAAAGAACCTATGGCCGCAAGGAATGATCCTATAATAAATGTAAAACTTATTACCGAGTTTATTTTTACTCCCATAAGCTGGCTGGTTTCAAAATCTTTTGCCATTGCACGCATCGCCATGCCGATCTTCGTATATTTAATCAACAAAACCAAAGCTATTACCAGGATAAAAGTCAAAATCGGCGTTATGACCGTAACTATTTTCGTTGTTGCGGAACCTATGGAAATAGAATCGCCAATCCATGGTATTTTAGGGTATTGCTTTGCCAAACCGCTGGTTACATACCATGCACAGTTTTGCAGAAAGTATGATACTCCGATAGCGCTGATCATGATTGACATACGCGGCGCTGAACGAAGGGGCTTATATGCCACACGTTCCACCACGAATCCCAGCAGTACAGTGATTATAATTGTAAATGGTATAGATATATACAGTGGTGAAGTTGCAGAAAGATATACCATTGCAAAACCCGCAACCATAAAAATATCACCATGGGCAAAATTTATCAGCCTGAGTATTCCATATACCATGGTGTAGCCAATGGATATCAGGGCATACTGCCCTCCTACCGATATACCTGCTAATATATAAGGCAGATTTGTGTTTATGAATTCCATCAGGACCTCCGTTTTGAAGCTCTTTCAAAAGAAATGCTCAACATAAGCTGCCATTTCTTACAGGCAGTTAAATTAATATTTCCTTCAGCAATAAAAGGTACGGGCGGGGGTATAATCCCCCCGCTTCATTATTCTTTAAATAATATTATAAATGATATTTTCGTTTAAATCTATTTAACACTCTGAATTGCTACAAAGTTCCATGAACCGTCAGAAGTGTTGACACTCTTTATATAAGCTACATTACGAATAGCGTCGCCAATTTCATCAAAAGCTATATCACCGGTAACTCCGGTATACTTTACATCCCACAGAGCCTCATTGATTTTCTTGGGATCCGGGCTTCCGGCAGCCTTTATGGCTTCAACAGCAACCATGTAAGCATCGTAACCCAATGCCGAAACAGCCGCTACGATGTCGTTGCCGCCATTATTCTTTAACTTCTCGGGATTATCGTTCAGCCACTTTTTGAAGTCGCGAACAAATTTCGAACCGAGAGCCGAGTCATCGCCTTCATCAAAGAAGGTGGATACGAAAATCTTCTTGTCGGATCCCTTGGCAGCATCCAAAATCACCGAGCTGTCCCATGTATCTCCGGCCAGGAAAGGAATATTTACACCCTGGGATATAGCTTGTCCTATAATCAGAGAAGCGGCTTCTGTTGAAGTAGGAGCAAATATAACATCAACTTTTTCGTTAACAGCTGTAGTCAGGTATGCTGTAAAATCACTGTTGCCTTCCTGGAATGTTTCCTCAACAACCGTTCCGCCAAGTTTCTGGAATGCTTCCTTGAAGTAGTTGCCAAGACCTGCGGAATAGTCGTCTCCAAGTTTTGTTAAAATGTAAGCTTTTTTAGCATTGAATTCATCAACTGCAAAATTTGCAAGAACCGTACCCTGGAACGGATCAAGATAACAAATACGGAAATAGTGAGTGTTTCCTGCCGTGACCTGCGGGTTTGTACAAGAGGCGCCTATTACGGGGATTCCAGCATTCTTAAAAACATCACTTGCAGCTATGGAAACACTGGAACCATATGAACCGATAACAACGGAACATTTGGCGCTAACCAGTTTCGCAGCCGCGGACGGGCCTTTGTCATTGGAAGATTCGTTATCGACGATCTCAAGTTTTAAATCATACTTCTTACCATCGATTTCCACTGTGTTCAGAACAGTATTGGCATATTCAATCCCGAGAACTTCCTGTTTCCCGCCGGCACCATTATCGCCGGAAGACGGTTCATAGACACCAATCTTGATTACGTTCCCGGACGCACCTCCACCGCAGCCGGAAAGCATCATGATTACCATACAAACAGCCAAAATTATTGTTATAGCTCTCTTCATTCCTTGAAAACCTCCTCGAAATTAAAAAATTACCCGCTTCATAGAAGCCATAAAAGAAGCACGTTTATTAGTCATTGTACTCCATTTTCCCATTAAATACAATTCTTATCATGTTTTTTTATCAAGATTTTTTAACTTTTTTTCATATTATTTATACAGCAATTTGCATAAATTTCGGCACACTTCTTGCACGACGACAAAAATTTTGTAAACAAACAGCTGAAAACAACATAAAAAATCCTTCACAGGCATTTAACTGTGAAGGAAAACCATCCTTTACTTGCATCAACGTTATATACCATCTTCTCAGAAAGCTATGTGTTATTCTTGCAACAGGAATGCCTTTAAACATTCTCAAAGGAAGTAATGCTGACCTTCGGATAATTTCAAAGTCTGCTACAGGACTTTGGATAAAAACTCTTTAGTCCTGGGATTACGGGGATTGTTAAAGATTTCTTCCGGAGTGTTTTCTTCAACAATCATGCCTTCATCCATAAACAATACCCTGGTAGCCACTTCCCTTGCAAAACCCATTTCATGGGTTACGATAACCATGGTCATCCCTTCATCAGCCAATTGTTTGATTAAATCCAACACTTCTCCTACCATTTCAGGGTCCAGGGCGGATGTAGGCTCGTCGAACAGCATCACTTTAGGATTCATTGCCAGGGCCCGGATTATGGCTATCCTTTGCTTCTGTCCGCCTGAAAGCGTGGAAGGGAAAGCATTGGCCTTGTCTTCTAGTCCTATTCTTTTTAGCAGACGCATGGCATTAGCTCTTACTTCTTCTTTGATCTGTGCTTTGGTGGTATTTATCTCATACAAAGGCTTTTTGTCGGGGGTAAATACATTCCGCAGCTTAATGAAAAAATTTTTAATTTTCTTTTTACGAAGTTCGGATATTTTGATATGCAAAGGCGCCAGCATTATGTTATCTATTACGGTTTTATTGTTAAATAGATTGAACTGCTGAAAAACCATGCCTATATGACGGCGGTGGATATTTATATCAACCTTCATATCTGCGATATTAACGCCTTCAAAAATAATTTGCCCGCTTGTGGGATCTTCCAGGCAGTTAAGACAACGGAGAAAAGTGCTTTTACCGCTTCCGGAAGGGCCTATAATAGCGACTTTTTCGCCTTCGTGAATAGTATTCGTAATCCCTTTAAGTACTTCCAGGTTGCCATATCGCTTTCTTAAATCAATTATGTCTATCACTTTTTCTTAGGCTCCTTTCCATGATTCTTACAAGCAGCGCTATTGCCATTACCAGGACAATATAAATCAATGCCATTACAAGATATGGAACCATGAATTCATAACTGTTGGTACCTATGTAATTAAATGCGACATATAAATCGGCGGCTCCCACAAAGCTTACTACCGAGGTTTCCTTTATCAGCGCAATAAACTCGTTTCCCAGTGTCGGCAATATATTTTTGACTGCCTGGGGAACCACAACCTTCATCATGGATACTCCAAAGCTTAAGCCTACCGCGCGGGCTGCTTCCAATTGCCCCGGATCAACCGACATGATGCCGCTTCGCATAATTTCCGATACATACGCGCCGCTGTTCAGACCAAATACCAGGACACAGACATTAACAGACGGCATTTTTACTCCCATCAGCGGAAAAACTACATAATAAAACACTAAAAGCTGTACGACAACCGGTGTGCCTCGGAATAACCCTACATAAAACTTACAAAATCTGTCCAGTATCCTGGGTAGACGCTTATATTTCGGAATAACCGCAATAATAGCAATTATCGTACCGATTACAATTCCGATGGCTAATCCGACCGTGGCTATATACATAGTATTCTGCAATCCGGTGAGAACTTTCGTATAGCCATTGGACTCATAAAACATTTTCCAGAATACTTCAATCTTCTTACCAAAATTACCCATATCGCATTCCTTTAAAACTCTTCCTATGATTATACAATAATAATATCAAAATAATAACATATATGAAAAGATTTTATTTTATACAACATATATTATATGGAACATACTTTAAAATATCTTAAAACATATCAGAAGAGGCTAGCTCAAGCGGTTTGTCATCCTGGAATGAAACATGTTAAATGATATCTCGATCTGGTATGTATATCCTTTCTCTGCACAAAGAATAACATTCATTCCAGTATGACGGTTTTATCTGAGTTAGCCTCCAATATTTAATCTATAATTATTTATATGAACAGCCCTTTTTCAATTAATTGAGTTCGTTAATTGCTTCAGCAATAAAGTGGGCAGGAGCTTCGTCTATGATAACGTAGTTAATATTTCCGTTAATCATGTCCTGAACCGCCAATGAGCCTGATTTATAACCGATACACTGGGTCTTGAAACCGGGGAAGCCCCAATCTTCAACGCCCTCGACATAGAATTGGCCTGTAGTACCATTTTGTACGCCAATCTTGACACTGCTGTCAAACTTTGAAAGAATAGCCTCTACGTCCTCCGCCGTTTTTGCATTGTCGAAGGTCGTATCGTCTGCCATAACTATCAGCTTCTGCGCAGCGTCATAGTATTTGTCCGAGAAATTTACATATGCTTTTCTGTCTTCTTTTATGGTAAGACCTGCCATCGCTATATCAGCCTTGCCCTGTCCTACCGAAAGACAAACAGCGTCGAAATCCATATTGCTTATAACCAGTTCTTTCCCAAGATAATCAGCAAGAAGTTTAGCGATTTCCATATCAATACCCAGGTATTTGTCGCCTTCGGTGTATTCAAAAGGCTCAAACCCGGCATTTGTAGCTACAACAAGCTGATCTTTGCTGCTGTCAAGTTCTGCCGACATAACAGGCTCAGGGGTTCCATCGCCGAAATACTTATCAAGAATTGCATCAAATGTACCGTCTTCCTTAATCTTGGCAATGAATTCATTAACCTTTTCAAGCAGTTCGGGCTGATTCTTGTCAACACCGAAAGCGTATTCTTCCTGTGTCAGCGGGATATCAATAACCTTTACTTTTTTGCTTGATGCTCCTGAATTAGGCGCTATACGGCCGCATCCGGCGAACATCGATATTAACATAACCATAATTAAAGTAATTGCGATAGTTTTTTTCATTTTTATATCCTCCTCAGTTATTGAATACTTATACATATTAGACAATTTTTTTGTATAAATATACATTATCCTATTCTTGTATGTTTGTCAATATGTTTTATGCATTTTAAGGGGGCGCGCTTTATCAGTCCGGAAAAACAAAAACGGCATAAGCCTCTTACAGTACTTAAGCCGTTACCTGATTGGTCTTTTAATGTGGTATTACGACACAATGTTCATAATAAACGGAAGAACTTCCTCCGGCGTAATATTTAATGCTGCCGCGAATTCCTCATATAAGTTCTTTTCAGCTGCCTTCATAATATCTTCATCAATTTTCATCAGCTTTTTTCCTACCGCTGTCTTTTCTTTCTTTTCCAAGTATAATGTTCTTAACAAATTTGCCCATCCTATGGGTTCTCCTTTTTTCAGGGTGGCCTTGAAAAGCTCGTTTCTTTTCTTATTATCTTCTATCCACATTGTTTTCTGCCCAGGCAAAGACTCAATCAGGGACAAAACGTCCTCCTTTTTCATAATCTTCCTCATAAATACTTTTTTACAGTTTACCGGTGTTTTAATTGTTAGATTATTCCCGTAGACAGGCTTTAATATATAATAATCAGTTTCGTTGTTATTTATATCCTTTTCCTTTCGTATATCGACAATCCTGTATACTCCCATATTATTGTAAATAATATGGTCATTAATCTTGAACATCATTACCTCCTTTATCCATTATTGAGAGTTATTTGACTATAATTCAAAGGCATAAAAAAATAGAGCTCTAATATCTGCGTCCGCAGTATTTAAACTGTATTTTTATTATACCACAAAATCATGATAAAATGTAAAATTTTTAAAGAAATGTATCCAATTTTATCAAAAGCATACAAAAAGGCGGATAACCTGTTCCTCATCCGCCTTTTACCGTATCAACAGTACATTTTTATGTAACTATAGTTCATTTAGCTATAAACAATTAATAATTCTCACATCTGAGTTCAAAGAAGGACTTCGAATATTTGCAAACAGGGCATACATCCGGAGCTTTCTTGCCCATTACCAGGTGCCCGCAAACGCGGCATTCCCAAATTGCCTGATCACCTTTTTCAAATACCTGCTGCATTTCTACATTGTTAAGCAATTTACGATAACGCTCTTCATGGGTCTTCTCAATGGCCGCAACCTTGCGGAAAAGCTCTGCCAGTTCTGTAAAGCCTTCTTCTTCGGCATCTTTTGCAAATCTGTCGTACATATCTGTCCATTCGTAATTTTCCCCTTCTGCAGCAGCCAGCAGATTCTCGGCTGTGTTTCCCAGACCGCCAAGTTCTTCAAACCATAAGCGTGCATGTTCCTGTTCGTTTCTTGCCGTTTTCAGGAAGATTTCCGCCAGCTGTTCATAACCTTCCCTCTGAGCTATCTGGGCAAAATATGTGTACTTGTTTCTTGCCTGGCTCTCACCGGCAAAAGCTTCTTTAAGGTTCTTTTCTGTTTTGGTGCCGGCATACTTGTTAGTCTTTACGTTCTTTTCTTCAATTAACTCAAAGAACGAAGCCGGCTTCTTACATCTTGGACATACAAAATTTTCCGGTAAATCTCCTTCATGGATGTAACCACATACTGTGCAACGATACTTTTTCATATTCTTCTCCTCCACATTATATTTTTTATAATATATGTTAATTAAAAATTTTAACTAAGAGCATTGCGGACAAATTCCCTTGAAATAAACATGTCTGTCGAAAATCCTGAAATTGTCCAGTCCATTGCAGACTAATGAATCCATATTTATACTGAAGTCAAAAATATTCCCGCAGTTTTCGCATTTAAAATGACCATGGTCCTCTATATTTATGTCATATCTTGATTCGGTGTCCTCAATATTGATCACCCTGACCAAACCTTCTTCCACCAGTTTTTTCAATGTATTATAGACTGTTGTTTTTGATAAGGTAGGTATGCTTTTCTGGATATCGGTATATATCTGATCAACCGTTGGGTGACACTGATTTTGGGCAAGGTATTCCAGAATTTTCAGCCGTTGATATGAAAGATTGATATTCCTTTTTTTTAATTCTTTTTTTAAACTCTCGAACATCATTCGTTTTGCAACCTCATTTTTACAATATGTAATTATTACAAGTTTGTAATTATTACAATTTAATATATAACACAAAAAATAAATTAATGCAAGCGTAATTTTTAAATTTTTAATGTAAAATAACACTAAGTAATACCGGGATCTTAATTCATAAAAAGTACCCGTCACATGGTTTGTGCGGGTACGGCCAGAAATTATTCACAGAGTCAGGAATCCTTATGTATATTTTATAGATATTTTCACGATATGCCGGATATAGGCGCGAATCTTTCCATGATTTTTTCCGCCACCTTAATACCGTCAACCGCCGAAGACATTATGCCGCCGGCATAGCCGGCCCCTTCTCCTGCAGGATATATTCCGTTTATATTGGAAGTGAAATTATTATCCCGGATTATCCTGACAGGTGAAGAACTTCTTGTTTCAACACCGGTCAGAATACTGTCCGGCATCGCAAAACCCCTGATTTTTCTGTCAAAATCCAGGATTGCTTCTTTAAGAGTCTCTGTTACATAAATAGGCAGGCAGTCTTTTAAATGGGCAAAAACAACTCCCGGTTTGTAAGTCGGCTCGATACTACCCCAACCGGTGCTTGACCGGTCCGATAAAAAATCTCCGGTTAGTTGTACCGGCGCTTTGTAATTTCCTCCTCCCAGTTCGAAAGCTAAACGCTCCCATTTCCTCTGGAATTCTATACCGGCTAGTGGATGCCCGCCGGGGAAATCGGCAGGGGTAACTCCGACCAGCAGGGCAGAATTTGCATTTCTTCCGTCTCTTTTATATTCGCTCATGCCGTTCGTGACCAGATGGTTTTTTTCAGATGCCGCAGCCACAACATAACCGCCCGGGCACATGCAAAAAGTATAAGCCGATCTCCCGCTGCGGCTGTGATAAGAAAGCTTATAATCAGCCGCTCCCAGTCCCGGATATCCTGCGAAATCTCCGTATTGCGCCTTGTCTATGAACGCCTGCGGATGCTCAATTCTTAGGCCTATTGAAAAAGCCTTTTGTTTCATCTCTATGCCCCGGTTATACAGCATTTCCAATGTATCACGGGCGCTGTGGCCTATAGCCAGTATAACCACCCTGCATCCGAGCCGCTCTGTGTCATTAATGACCAGTTCTGATATTTCACCGTTTTTAACAATAATATCTGTAACTTTCGCATTAAACCTTACTTCCCCGCCATGGGCAATAATCTCCTGCCTTATCTTTTTTACCGTTGTTTTGAGCAAATCAGTCCCTATATGCGGCTTATTTTTATAAAGTATATCGGAGGGAGCTCCTGCTTTCACAAACTCTTCCAGGACCAGGCGACACCGTTCGTCATTTATCAATGTTGTAAGCTTGCCGTCGGAAAAGGTCCCTGCTCCTCCCTCCCCGAATTGGACATTACATTCGGTATTCAACAGTCCCTTTTCCCAGAATTCATTAATTTTCCGGGTCCTGGATTCGACGTCTTCCCCTCTTTCCAGGATAATGGGCTTGTACCCGTTTCTTGAGAGAAACAATCCCGCAAATAATCCGGCAGGGCCCGTACCTACTATAACAGGACGCTCATGTAATTTTTCTGTTCCGAAACTTATACTTCTTTTGACTAAAACAGGGGTTGGAATTATGCCTTTGCCCGATTTTTTCAGAAGCGCTTTTTCGTTCCTGACTTTTACATCAAGCGTGTAAACATAATAAATATCACTCTTTTTCCTGGCATCAACCGACTTTTTAAATATAATAAAGTCTACAAGTTCCTGTTCTTTTATTTTCAACTCTGATAAAATAATGCTTTTCAGCGCCTGTCTTTCCTCATCTTGATCTTTCGCCTTAGTAATCCTGATTTTTATATTCGAAAGCCTTACCATACGGGTCGTTTTCCCTTCTCTTAAGTTTTAAAGTGATAATGCGGCACTTTTACCGGCAATAAATCCCGATGACCAGGCCCACTGCAGGTTAAACCCTCCGCACAGGCCGTCAATATCCATGATCTCGCCGGCAAAATATAAGCCCTTAACTAACTTCGATTCCATGGTTTTAGGATCTATTTCATCAGTTACAACTCCTCCGGCCGTAACTTGGGCGCTGGGCCAGCTTTTGGTTCCCCGGATTTTGAACCTCCAGTCTTTAAGTAGTCGCGCTATATTCTCCAATTCCTTGGCAGATACGGTTGAAACCGGACGTTTAATGTCATCTATCCCGGATTCGGCCAAAATTACCGGTATCAGCCTTTTATTTATCAGTCCAACGAAACTGAATTCCACGGATTTTTCGGGGTTATACCCAAATCGTTTATTTATGATGGATTTAACTTCATCCAAAGACATATTGTCCATTATATCAAGTTTTACATAAACCTCTTTACCCTGGTTTAAGAGTTCTCCCGCTTTTCTGCTTATTTGCAGTATCGGAGGTCCCGACACTCCGTAATTCGTAAATAAAATATCTCCCCTGTCTTTGGCTACGGACTTATTGTTTTGGATTATTTCAGCGGTTCCGACAAATTTAACCCCATCTATGCGCTTAAAGTATTGTCCTTCCAGCATAATCTGCACTAAAGCAGGAAAAATATCGGTTATTGTGTGCCCCAGCTTTTTCGCCAGCTCATAACCTGACCCGTCAGAACCGCTGGAAGGCATGGCTTTCCCGCCGGGGGCCAGTATAACCTTGTCGGCTGTATATTCCTTACCGCCATCAGCGCGGATAATAAACTTATTATCCCTCTTTAAAATATCTTTTACATTTGTGTCGCAAATTATATTTACTCCGATACTGTTAAGCTCGTATAAAAGAACATCCAGGATACTTGAAGCCTGATCCGACATGGGAAATACCTTGCCCGATTCTTCCACCTTATGCTCAATCCCCAGTTCTTCAAAAAATCTAATCGTATCATCGGCTGAAAAACCCGATAACGCGCTTAAGGCGAATTTCGGGTTATTTCCGTTATAGCAGCTGATATCGGCGTTTACATTGGTAAAGTTGCATCTTCCGTTACCGGTGGCCAGAATTTTTTTGCCCACCCGCGGGTTTTTTTCCAGTATTGTAACATCTGTGCCAAATCGGCCGGCAGAAATAGCGGCTGTCATTCCCGCCGCTCCTCCGCCTACAACAATAATCCGCTTTTTCATATATTATTCCTTTGCTTTAACATTCAAATATTAATTTTCATTCATAATATATCACACTTTTATCCGAAATAAAGAAACAAATTACCGGAACAGCTCACGGAAGATTTATAGATAAAAATAAAAAGAGGGTATGTCTCAGAATAAATAACATACCATTAAAAAGTCATATAATGACCAAAAAATATTCAAAATGACAGTCTGTTCCGAGACAACCCCTCTTCTTGTCCAGGATTATTACCGGTTTATTATCCCGCTTTTGCCTGCGGCTCTTCTTCCTCCGGCTCTTCGGCAGCATCCAGATCTATCGTCTTGGGCTTGATTATTGTCAATACTATTTTATCGGCGTCAATATCAGGCTCTATGCCGTCCGGATATTTGACATCTCCAACGGTAATTTTATCATCTAAATTTAGATCGGTAACATCAATTTCGATAAAAGCAGGTATATTCTGGGGAAGTCCCTTTACAGGGATTTCATCCATTTGCTGAAGGACCAAAAGCTTTCTGAATTCAAGCGCTTCCTTACCGATCAGTTTGACCTCCACGTTAACTCTTATTGCTTCTGTAAATGATATTTGCTGGAAATCAACGGTTATTAATTCTCTGCTTATCGGAGAATAATACAATTCTTTGACTATTGCGGGTATATTTTCATTTCCGTCCAGCTGAAGATTAAAAATATGATTTCTGCCGTATTCGGACAGTTTTCTTAACAATTCATCCTGTTTTACTTTTACCGAAATGGAGCTCTTACCTTTTCTGCTGATAGATCCGGGTACATAACCAATCCTTCTGAGCCTTCTGCTGTCCCTGCTGCTTACTTTTTCTCTTTTTTCTACAGCTATTGTCACTCTTTCATTCATAAAAACCTCTCCTTTCTTTTATTTTTTTAATAAAATAAACTAAAGGATGTAATATGAATGTTTGCAGGCTTAACAGCTGTTTATAATTATGTACCATTAAGAAATAATTAAGTATTGATTTTTGACTATATTATTATACATTATAATACATTTATTTTATTTGTATCAAAAATAATTATCAAAAATTTATAATAAATGTTCAGTAAAGAGATCTTCAAAGGTCTATTATTATTTTAGCATCTGTTCAACGTTAAAGAAGTCCTTCCACGGATCATTGTCATGAATTCTCATAAGCGCTTTTTCCATGTCAATATCATCCGGAGCTATCGTATCAAGCTCATCCCAGGAGATGGGCATGGAAACCATTGCTCCTTTTCTGGCCCTCAGCGAATAGGGTGCTATACTGGTGGCTCCTCTGACATTTCTTATCCAGTCGATAAATATTTTGCCGGACCTTTTGGTTTTTCTGACATTACTGGTATAGCGGTCAGGCCATTTCTGTTCCATTACTTCTGCCACCTTTCTCGCAAAATCATGAAAAGTATCCCAGCTAACCGAAGGCTTCAAAGGAACAACCACGTGATAACCTTTTCCTCCGCTGGTTTTAAGGTATGAAACCAGGGAAAGCTCGGACAGGATACTTTTTAAATCCCTGACGCCCTGGCGTACTTTCTCTATATCCATACCTTCATCAGGATCCAAATCGAATACCATCATATCAGGCTTTTCAAGCTGATCGACCCGGCTTCCCCATGTATGAAATTCAAGTGTTCCCATCTGGGCTTCTGAAATAAGTCCGGTTTTATCGGCAATATAAAAATATTCTTCTGTTTCACCGGTTCCATTGAAAACAGGCATGGTAATGATTCCCCTACTGCCGGGACCCGGATGCTTCTTATAAAAACATGTTTGCGCTACTCCTTTCGGACAGCGCACAATGCTTAAGAGCCTGCGTTCCACATAAGGCAGCATACGTTCCGATACCTTTTCATAATACCTGACAACGTCTTCTTTCGTAATTCTGGGGTCGTCAAATATTACTTTATCGGGGTTGGAAATATTAACACCCCCGATAATCAGGTTGCCGTTGTTTTCATTGTATTCCACATGTTTTTCCGATTCTCCGGCTGTAAATTCCCTTCTTATGTCCTTTGGATTTTTATCTTCTCTTAAACCCTTAAAACTGGCCTGTCTCAACTGGTTATCCTCCGTCCATTCAGCAAATTTGATTTCTGCCGCCAGTTTTGGTTCCAGCCAGATAATTTTTTCATTTGATCTTTCCCTGGGCGGATTCATAAAAACCGGATCCTTGATTGTTAAAGGACCAAACTTTGTAAGCAGCTGTTCAGTGTTTCGTTTGTTAAAACCTGTCCCGGCACGCCCTACATATATTAAGTCGTTTCCTTCATATATACCCAGAAGGATTGAACTAATGCCCCTGGCTTTTTTATCTGAAACCGTATACCCCCCGATGACAAACTCCTGACGTTTATCACATTTTAACTTGATCCAGTCGCCATTGCGGCCGCCGCTGTATACCGAATCTGCTTTTTTACCTATTATGCCCTCCATACCTGCATCACATGCTGCAATAAAACATACCTTTCCGTTTCCTTTCACATGGCGGCTGTAATACAGATTCCCGGGGGCATCCTTCATCAGTTCTTCCAATATCTCTTTCCTTTTTATAAGAGGCTTATTCCTAAGATCTTCACCGTCAAGTGCCAGTAAATCAAAAACTATATATGTCAGTTTTTGTCCTCCCGGATTTTTCAAATAGTTTTGCAGGGACTGGAAATCAGTCTTGCCTGTCTCATCAATAACCGTCATTTCACCGTCCAAAACCATGCTTTTCCCGCTCGCAAATTCTATCAGTGAGTTGCTAACAGCAAAGAACCGCTCGGTATAATCATTTCCGTTCCTGGAAACCAGTCTGACGTTATTGCCCTCCACAAATGCCAATATCCTGTAGCCGTCATATTTCATTTCAAAAATCCAGTCATCACCGTCAGGAATCCTGCTTACCGGTTTTGCAAGCTGTACATCTGTAATGTCAAAAGGATTCCTTATGAAGTTTTCATCTTTACCTGCCTCGATTTCGGCCATGGTCCGTCCTGTCCTGACGCTGGTAGTAAATTCAGATATCCCGGCTTCGGTTTTTGCAAATTCGTCTTTTTCTTTTAATAAAAGCCAGTTATCCTTTGATTCGCCTGCTTTGCCTTTCAGTCTTATTAAAGCCCATTTCCCCTTAAGGCGTCTTCCTTTCAGTTCAAACTTCAATACACCTTCGTTCAGACCTTCTTCCACATTTCCGTAGGGTTCCCAGGTACCTTCGTCCCAAAGCATTACTGTACCGCCTCCGTATTCGCCCTTTGGGATAGTACCTTCGAAATTCCTGTACTCCAGCGGATGATCCTCTACCTTTACCGCCAGTCTCTTTTCTCTCGGGTTATAGGAAGGACCTTTGGGAACCGCCCAGCTTAAAAGGACGCCATTCCATTCCAGACGAAAATCGAAATGATCCCTGCTGGCAATATGGTGCTGGACTACGAATCTTAACTGGCCATCCGAACTTGCCTGAATACCTTCCGGTTCGGCAGTTTTTTCAAAATTCCTTTTTTGGTTGTATTCACTAAGTCTTTCTTTCATATATCATACTATTGCCTTTTCTTTCTCTTTTTTAGCCTTTTCAACACTTGCCTTGAGAGCCTCCATGAGGTCTATTACTTTGGTCGGGCCTTCAGTTTTCGCCGCTACAACTTCCTTGCCGGAAATTTTGCTTTCTATCAGCATCTTAAGCTTCTCCTGGTATTCATCCTTGTACATTGCCGGGTCAAAAGGAACGTCCATGGAATTTATCAGTAATCTTGCCATCTTGCTTTCCTGCTCGGATACTTTTGGTTTTGAATACGGCTTTTGGAGTTCTTTTATCTCATCTGCATAAAACATGGTGGCAATAATAATGCCGTCTTCCCGGGGAATTATTGCCATGAGCGTATCTCTTGTCCCTATAACCGCTTTGCCGATGGCTATCTTCTGTTCGGCCATCAGCGCAGAACGAAGCAATTCAAAAGCCTTTTCCCCTCCGGGTTCGGGTACGGCCTGATATGTCTTATTATAGTAGACCGGAGAAATCTGGTTTAACTGGGCGAAGTGCAGAATTTGAATTGATTTTTCTTTTTCGGTTTTGATCTTTTCAATTTCCTCATCAGTGATTACTACATACTTGCCATCGTCATATTCGTAGCCCCTTACGATATCTTCGGGCTTTAATTCCTTGCCACAATGGACACAGGTTTTTTTATACCGTATGCGGCTGTTGTCTTCCTTGTGAAGCTGATTAAAGTGGATATCATTATCCTGGGTAGCTGTGTACATTGCAATTGGAATAGCCACCATGCCGAAAGTGATTACCGTTCTGCGCGATATCATGCTGCAACACCTCCGACATTATTGTTTCAAAGACATTACGGTTTAATACTTACCAGGCAAATTTCAATAATATATATTTATTTTATCCGAACCTGTAATATCCACCGGCTGCACTGTCAGCAGCTTCCGGTACCATTTTGCCAAAACCGCCGGCTGCGTTTCTTTTCAGTCCTAGAATCGTAAAGAAACGATAAGATAAGCTCTTGTATAGTGAGGGTTTTACAACGGGTATATTTTTTATTTCTTTCCCGTTACATTGGTAAATTCTGATTCCTTCCTCCTGATAGCGGCGCAAAATATGAGCCAAATCATTTTGTATCGATTCAGAACGGATTATTACCTTATATATCCCGTTTTTGTACAGGAACATGGCTGAAGGCATATCCTGAGGGAAAACACACCATCTGTTATCAAATGTACCGGAACGTCTTCCAATTCCTTTCATTCTTCTTGAATCCAGCATGAATACGGGAGGAGCATCCGGTTTTATATGAAGTTTCTTCAGTACCTCTGCGCCACGAAACAGGGCTGCCGCCAGATCACTGACATCAATCAGGGCCGAGCCGGATACAGAATTCACTCCGTTATAGAGTGGCACCGGCCGGTAGCCAATACGTGCCAGAGCCAGGCTTTCCGTGACACCGCTTTTTCCCGGTAAGTCTAAAATGATCATGGTGTTTTTATTCATTTCCTGTATCCATTCTAATTCGGGTATATCAAGCCGGTTACATATTATATTTGGTCTGTGAATGAATAAAACCGGTTTTGCCCACTGGGTCCATAATGCGTCATCCGGCGCCCATATTTTGAATATTTCAATGTTATCGTTCATTTTGATTTCCTCCCTTAAAAACCAATACCGGTATATCTTCAGCCCTGTCGTCAATTCTGGGTAATGGGCTTATTCTTCCATAAAAGCCCGCGCTTCTGCCGTTGACGGTGAATACGCCGACACATAAGTGAAAAGATTCGCCCTTGGTATCGGTTAACGGCAAACTTGTAAACTTTCGTTGGGCTACCCATCCGGCAGGGTTTCTTCGCACCGCCTTTGTTATCTGTAATCGCTCTTTCTCTGTAATTGCCTCCTTAATTGATATGCCTCCTCCTACTCTTCCAAAAGCCGGTTTAAATATCCAGTCATCATCTCCCGGCTTTATGACTTTAGGATCCTTTGTTTCAGGCAATAATTCTTTCCATGCGGATATATCGACTCCCAATTCGTCCCATATAAGAGGCAATCGTTTTGACTGGGTAAGTATTGCAACAGGATGATTACAGGAGGGAACCTGACAATCAAAATACCCCTTCCAGCCTGATTATCGGGGAAGCTTAATCATCCATTCCAGGGGAAAGAAGCGTACAATACCGTCAATTGGACCTTCTTTGCCCTTTAATATACAAATTGCTTTTCTGTTTTCCCATTTTATATGGTCAGGAGCCGCTAGGACAGTTTGATAGCCATGTGCCTGAAAGTAGTCGCTTAAGAATTCCATAACCTGCCGGTCATCAGAATATGAAGTCGCATGAATAAATGCAACAGTACTATCCTCTTCCAGTTTCTCATAAAACGCCTGGAGAATGCATTTTCCAATATGCTTGCGGGGTTTGCCTCCATCTATATATTTACATGCTATTTCAGGCAAAACCGATGCCTCCGCAAGCCCACCGGGCACGTCGCTGTTTACCTCCGACAATGCCCATCCGTCTGTTATAGGATGAAAATCAAATCTCATTAACCGGATATTTTTATTTCTGTCATAACACGAAAGCCTGTCAAGATCTTTCAGGATTTGTTTCGGGAGTCCCAGTTTTTTGGCCAAAACCGGCTTATGAACCAGTGCTTCCTCCATCAGCATGGTTTCTTCTGATAATTTTTCAGCCCATTTTTCCAATTGTTGGGCTGTCTCTTCTCCCATCATGATAACCTGTTTGGCAATGGTATTATGATCCCCTACCTGTGGATCCCATTTATATGCATTGAATATCACTTCATAACGGTAATCCGAGTATTTGTCATCGGGTATTGATTTAAGTTTAATCGTCGATTTCATACCGGTACCTCAATAAGGCTTCAGACCGCTGCCATAGGACGGATTCTCAGGAAACGGCTGAATTACTACGCTGAATACTGCCAATATGATATATAAAACGCCCAAGAATACTGAGTTGAAAAGATAATTATGTTCATCTTCCTGACTCCGGGACACTTTCATATAATAGCGTTCAATTATGATTGTAAGCAAAGCCAGGATTAAAACAGGCCACCCTGCTGAAAATTCCAGTATTGTCATGGAAAATGATGTCCAGTCGCCTGCCGATGCCCTTCCCAATATTACTCCGCTTGCAAGGAAATAAAATCCCGTGCGGATCCCGCAATTAATGTCCCGTCTTACCGTTATTCGCTCGAAAACCTGTGTAACCTTATCAATAAGAATACCCAGAAGAATCCATGCTGTTAATCCCAAACCACCGGCAAATAAGACGCACCACCAGCCTGGGCCGTCTCCAATATTGGCTCCGGAATATATCAAAGCTGTTCCGATATATGCTCCGGAGATTGCGAATAAGGCCGCTTTGTTATTATTGTTCAGAACATCGTCAATCCATGATAGATCAAAAAACAAGAATATAAGTACTAAACCAAGTCTAATCCAGACCAGGCCTATGGATAAATAAAACACTATATAAATAAAGTTATCCACGACATCAAATGATGCCTGATTCCTCAGGATATACAGAATGATCAGGGAAGCTAAAACGGGCAGGAAAGAAAGAATTAATATAGCCGTTTTATTCAGCCGTATTTCCCTGACCTCTTTTATCCTCTTATACCAGTCGAATATGCCGACAAGGGCTAAACCTGCAGAATATATAAAAATAATTCTTTCAATATCCCCCATAAGAAAACTCAACCCTGCTTTTTGTTTGCATAGTTTTATCCGCTCCCGGGATGCATTAAACAATGAAGTGGTTTGACATATCATCTAAACTACATAATACCATATATTTCCCAATAAAACGATAAATATAGATTAATTCTGCATCAATTCTTCAGATCGTTTCCCGGCTCCCGATCATGGCTTTCAAACATATAAAAAAAGCCTGCTGGCAGATTATTTCTGTTATTTAGTAACATATTTCGACTTGAATCTATATTATATATCAGGAGAATATTGGCATAGAAAAGAGCATAAAGGGAGTTTCAAGATGAAGGAATTCAATGACACGAAGGAGAAGCCTGATAATCAGGATAATTATATACCTGTAGATGACATTGAATCATCAGGTTTCCAAGTGAATAACGTCGTCCTGACGAATGTTTGCAAGGACCCTGATAGTCCAGGTTGCAAAGAATGTTTATGTCAATACAACCGCCTTGAAGAAGCGCGTTTTTGGTCCAGAATAATGGAAGAACATGCGCTTTTTATCCTGCTGGGTTTGCCTTGCGACCAGTCAAAACATCGAGAAAAAGCAAAGTTCTTTATTAATCTGTTCAGCGGTCTGAGAAAACGGCTGGATGAAGCCTGCAAGCTTGAAGGCGATTTGCTCCGTGATCTTATTGAGGCAGTTAAAGCAATAATTGAATTTAAAGCAGAACTTTTAAGACATAATATCGAGTGCAGGAAAGCACCCGGAAGCAATTATCCTCTCCTTTTGGATCATATCAGAAGAGAAGCCGAACGCTTTTTGAGTCTCCTGCAAAAACCGGTTCCCCAGGATTCCCTGGAATTACTTTTGGAGCAGGAGGCGTTCTGGCTTCGCATAATGAAGGAGCATATAGAGTTTGTCATACACCTTCTGGATCCATCCGAGAGAGAACTTATTGAGCAGGCCGAGGCATTCAGAAAGACTTTTTCCCGATTGCTTGAAACAGCCCGGGACCTTTTATCCATGAATGAGGTCAGGCCAAAGAACTTTAATACGGTTATACGCTTTACCCAGGATGTAGTAAGAAACACGACTCAACTGCGAGACTTCAAAGCCGCCGCTTTTGAACTGACCATATTATGCGAACTTCTAAGTATTGTTTCAACCCCGTTATTACTGGATCATATCAGGCGTGAAGCGGACAAGTTCTTAAGTGAGCTTGAAGTGTTATTGCCTGAGGTGATAAAATGCCACTCCACCTTGCAGTAAGCCAGGTAAACAAAAACACCTCCTTATCGGTCCTGTTCAGCCCTGTTCTTCGAATTTGAAAATAGGGCTGAACTCCTGCCTGGAGTATTTTCCCCTAATACCGGTTGTCAAATATTCTGGTTGACTTCTTTTCACTGCGGGGCAGTTCAAACATACCGACGGCTTTGGCAACTGAAGTAATACTGATTTTTGATTTGAACTCCCTCTCAACTGTTTTTCCAGTTCTTTGGTTTGCCCGCCCTTATCAAGAGGAGTTTCAAAGAAAAGTGTCAAAATATCTATTACGACCGGTCCAAAGTCAATGATATATATTCAAAAAATTCCGAATAAAATACAATATACAAAGTAAAGCATGTCTTCCAACGATTTAACCTACAAATAATTGACTTCTGGTCTGCAAGATAATAAAATGTAACGGTAAAATATTTATAAAATTACATAGAAAAATAATTGGCAGTCCGTATGGGCTGTTGTGTAATGGTTGAGGTGTCCATGTTTAAAAAATCTGATAATTCGAACGACAGCATCACAAGCATAGAACATATTCATGAAACACCCCTGTCCTGGCTGATTCGCGTGATTAAAGGCGCCTTAATCGGCATAGGAGCTATTTTGCCCGGTTTGTCAGGCGGAGTGTTAATGGTGGTTTTCGGAATCTACGATCATGTAATTTCTTTCTTGGGAAATTTCCCAAAGAATTTTAAAAAGTATTTCTTCTTCTTTCTTCCGGTAGGAATAGGTGGTATTTTAGGTATCCTTCTCTTTGCGGGTTTGGTTTCGGCGGCTTTCGGCAAGTACGCTCCACAGTTTGTCAGTCTTTTCATCGGTTTCGTCGCCGGCACGGTGCCTTCCATATGGAAAACCGCCGGGTTAAAAGGACGAGGCAAAAAAGGATATATTGCTTTAACTTTGGCAGCAATATTGATTTTCATTCTTATGCTGTATGGAGAAAATCAGCTTACGTCCATAGAGCCAAACTTCATTATATGGATATCCGGAGGAATTTTAGTAGGTTTGGGATTTATAGTGCCCGGTCTATCCCCTTCAAATTTCCTAATATATTTTGGAATGTACAAAAAAATGTCGGACGGTATTTCCAACCTGGACTTTTCGGTTATTATACCGTTGATGTTGGGAGTAGTGATTGCAATACTGGCTTTTGCCAAAATTGTGAGCATACTTTTCGAAAAAAAGTATGAAATTATGTATCATATAATCCTGGGTACCGTATTAGGCTCTTCCCTGGCCATTTTCCCAACAGTGGTGGCTCCGGGGCTGACATATGAGGGCTTGCTCGAATCAGGCCTTACATTCATTCCCGCACTGATCCTGGTAGTAATCATGTTTATCCTTGGTATGATATCCTCTCTGCTGTTTAGTCGTGTGGAAGAGCGTTATAGCCCGGATAAATAATTATTTTTTTCTCGATAATAATCTTGTTGAACTCAGGGAAAATACCAATATGGTATTATGCATACTTATTCCTGTTGCATCCGGAAATCCTGCGGGAAAATCTATTGGATCAGTTTCACACCCTTAAGTCCGAAATCTTCCTGGATATCCCCAAGTTCGCCTGACAAAACAGCCTGCAAGAATCTTCCGGTTACAATGGATTGATTTCCATGACCCGCGACTCCTTCCAGGAAAAACCTTGCGAATCCTGCAATTCTGACATTGCTTCTGCCGTTTACATCCAGAGAATCCACCATAATCACTGTTATAATGCGGGGGCATTTTGAATTATAGTTATCGTAAGTACATTCGGGTACATGATCGCACCGGCTTATAAGCGTATTGATTCCCTGCAAGGTAGGGCCGCTCATATTTCCGGGTTCAGTTTCCACATAGTCTCCTACGCGAAGATGCCCGTTATATCCGTTAATAATATTGTTTACATAGGTGCTTCCTCCTCTGCCGCTTAAGGCCAGGGCTCCGTAATTGCCATTGGATCCTTCCCCGCCGCCTTCTTTTAATACGTATTGTTCGCCAAATTCCAAAGGCTGTTTTTCTATTGCGAATGGTCTTATCCCTTCATATATGCCGATTATCGGTCCGCACATCGCGGTGGCGGTAGCTTCAACTTTTCCTTGTTCAAAACCAAGGATTCGTGCAAAATAATAGTTTACTTCACTTTTTGCCGTCACTCTGATTTTTGTATCCGAATCATAAATAATCACTTCTGCATCGGATGGATTCACCCCATTAGCTTCCAGGTAGCTTTTAGCCACTGCTACGGCATTGCCGCTGTCAAAAATAAGTTCCTGTGCTCCGGCAAGAGCCGCTGCGTCTACGGCGTTACTTAAACTGATTCTTTTATGGACAAGCAAGCCGTAATCGATTACAAGGGCGCAAACTCCCGTCAGCACGGTAATACAGAATGCAAAGAAAACGATAACCGAGCCGTTCTTACCTTTTAATTTCTCAGATAAAATATGCATATTATCACCTAAGCAAATTTTAGCATCAATGCACACTTATCTTGTATCAACCAATATAACTATCACACTGCACATATGGACCTACCGTGTCATAGGTCTTTTGTAGTGGAAGATTACCATTTGGCGGTCTTTCCTCCGAAGCGGATCGGCTTATCTCGCTGAGAAACCTTGCACCCGCCGGTATTGTCATCCTGAGCGGAACGTTAGCGGAGTCGAAGGATCTATAAAAAGTTATCGCAAAAGATTCTTAGCTCAGAAAGACAAATCTGACAGGTTCTTCGCTAATGCTCAGATTGACAGCAAGTATTCCAGAAGCTTCTTTACAGGCATAAAACAAAAAAGCGCGGGCCATATTTAATCCCGCGCGTATCACCTTTTTATTTGCTGATATATGCCTTGTGGAACGTTTTCTTCCCTTTTCGTATTTTAACGCCTTTCATCAACTGTTCAGCAGAAACGGCATAATCAATGGACTCAACCTTTTCATCGTCAATAAACAGTCCTCCCTGTTGTATCAGACGTCTGGCTTCGCTCTTTGAAGGCACCAATCTGCATGCAACGAGTAAATCAATAGCGCTGATTGCATTGTCAGTCAATAATTCTGCCTTAATTTCGGTGGACGGCATGTCGGCGTCATCCGAGCCTCCTTCAAAGAGCGCGCGAGCGGCATCCCTTGCCTTTACAGCCTCTTCCTGGCCATGAACAAGCCTGGTCAGTTCAAAAGCTAAGATTTCCTTGGCCTTATTCAGTTGGCTGCCTTCCCAACTTTCCATTTCATTAATCTCCTCAAGAGACAGGAAAGTAAGCATTTTCAGGCATTTTATAACATCCGCGTCGTCTACGTTCCTCCAATACTGATAGAATTCAAAAGGAGAAGTTTTGTTGGGATCGAGCCATACGGCGCCTTTGGCTGTTTTCCCCATCTTTTTGCCTTCCGAATTCATTAATAGTGTTATTGTCATGGCATATGAATCCTTGCCTAATATACGGCGTATCAACTCTCGTCCGGCCAGCATGTTTGACCACTGATCATCGCCACCGAACTGCATATTGCAGCCATAATTCTGGAACAGGTAATAAAAATCATAGGCTTGCATAATCATATAATTCAATTCCAGGAAGGAAAGGCCTCTTTCCATTCTCTGCTTATAACACTCGGCCCGGAGCATATTATTTACCGAAAAATGAGTTCCGACTTCTCTGAGCACGTCAACATAATTCAGTTTCAAAAGCCAATCCGCGTTATTTACCATAATTGCCTTGTCATCGCCGAACTCAATGAACTTTTCCATCTGCCTCTTGAAACATTCGCTGTTATACCGGATTGTTTCGGATGTCATCATGGAACGCATATCCGTTCTGCCCGATGGATCTCCTATATACGCGGTACCTCCGCCTATAAGTACAATCGGTTTGTTCCCTGCCATTTGCAGACGTTTCATCAGGCATAATGCCATGAAATGACCAACATGCAAAGAGTCGGCTGTCGGATCAAACCCAATATAGAATATTGCCTTACCGTTATTTACAAGCTCTTTGATTTTTTCTTCATCGGTGACCTGCGCAATAAGGCCTCGGGCAATCAGTTCATCATAAATTGTCATCACAACAACTCCTCTCATATATGCTAGTATATCAAAAAACCCCTGTTCCAATAGGAACAGAGGGCAAAAGATTGCGGTACCACCTCTGGTTCGGAAATTCTTCGCAGAATTTCCCTCAATAAGTGCAAACACACTCATGCGCTGTATTGGGCGCCCCCATCTTACCCTACTGTAATTTTCAGGCAGCAGCTCCGAGATGTATTCGAATCAGGCTATCAACATCCTTTCACCAACCGGATGCTCTCTGAATGACAACGCTCTGATCTACTTCTTCTCTTCATAGCTTTTGTATTATGCAATTAAAATAAATTTTAAACGAGATTCAAATAAAAGTAAAGCCCCAAAACAGGCAATATGTTCGTTCTTCACTGTTTTTCTTCCTTACGGCATTTTTATTTTCCGAGATTCAGTCAATACGAGTATTTTTGTTTAAATCCGTTTTCTTTTATTTGCTTTACAGCATAGATTACTGGTGAATATATAAAATGAGGAAAATATTAGAAAAATAAGGGCTCCTTATGATATGGAACCATTCTTATACTGCAGATAGACTCCCGACCATAATGCAGCCCTTACTCTTTCAAATAATTATAAAGTTATTATACTTTAAACCTCGAAATACTCTCAGTCAGGCTCTCGGAACTTTGCTTTGTCGCATTCATTAATTCCATCACCCTGGCTGCTTTCTCAGACACCTCTAAAGCTTTCTGAGAGATGTTCTGCGTTCCCAGTGCTTCCTCATTATTGGAAATGGTCACTTCGTTAATAGCTTTGACCATACTTTGTATCGCTACAAGCAGATCATCGGCAGTTCTTGAAAAATCGGTCACAAGCTCATTGAAAGCTGCCGCATCCTTGTAATACTGTTCCCCGATTTGCACCATTGTTTTGTAATCGCCGATAACTTGTGTATCAATGAATTGCAAAGCCTTTTCCGAACTTGAGGCCAGATTTTCCACCGATTTTATTACTTCCATGGTGACGCTTTGAATCTTATTCACTGCCTCCTTGGAGTCTTCGGCAAGATTACGTATCTCATTGGCTACAACAGCAAACCCTTTTCCGGCCTCCCCTGCCCTGGCGGCTTCAATTGAAGCGTTCAGCGAGAGTAAATTTGTCTGTTCGGTTAACTGAAGAATTGACTCTGTAAGAACATCAATGCTCTTAACCGCTTTGGATTGCTCCAGTGCCTTCTTCATTTCTGTTTCTATAGCATGACGTATATCATTGGCCGCAACTTGAGATTTGGTTGCATTTTCTTTTAAATCCTGGGCACGTTGGCTTATCTTATTGGCCACCTCTGCGCCGTTTTGCGCTTTTTCCGCAATAGACCGAACCGCGCTTTCAATCTCTATTGATGTCGCATTCATTTGCTCGGTAGAGGCCGCTGTTTCCTGTGTAACAGCAGACATTTCCTGGGTTGTATTTGATACTTCCTTTATTCTCTCAGATAATTCCGCCAGATTGTCAGATGATATCATTATATTATTCTTGACGTTTGCAATCTCGCTAATGACTTCATTAATTACGCTTCTTATGGATTTACTCATAACATTTACCGATTTCATCAGAACGCCAATTTCATCATTCCTCTTGGAATAATCATCAGGCAGATCCTTCGTAAAATCGGCCTTGGCTAATGTATTGAGATGGTCGGCGGCAATTTTTATCGGCTTTGATATACGGTTTGCCGTAAAAACTGATATTCCTACCACCACAACCGCCACTGAAACAATTAATATAACTGAGATAAGATTTGCAGTAGTGGCACGTTTATAAACATCATTTGCAGGTGCTGTAACTATTACTTTCCAGCCGGTAGTCGGAACGGTTGCATATGCTCCGACCATTTCTATCTTATTATTTTGCAGGTCTTCTTCCATGTAGTGCATAAAACCGCTGTCATTAACCAATACGCCTTCATCGAAAGCTTTTATCTTACTATCGTCAATTGGAAAATCTTTATAATTCTTGCCTATTCTTTGCCATTCCCTGTGAAAGATTATATTACCGGTATCTGACATTAAATAAGCATATCCGTTATCAAAAATACTAACGGTACCAATGTTATTTTCCAGAGCTTTAACAACCACATTACTCTGTATTATGCCCAAAAATTTTCCGGAACTATCCAGAAGAGGCACTGCAACGGCAATGATCCTGGCGCCCGTCCTTTCGCTGTTCATAATATCGCTCACTACAGGTTTCTTTGTCTCCATCGCCCTAATAAAGTGTTCCTGATCCGCCATATTGGGCCGTGTGCTGAAATTATCAACCATGCAATTACCGTATCTGTCCGCGACTAATGATGTTTCAACATCGATGTCAGCCTGGTTTATTATTCTTAATGTCAGCATTATTTCTTTCATGTCCATGTTGTTAAATTCCGGATGAGCTTTGTATAGCTCAACCAACTGCATAGTCTTGGAATTGACCCATGAATCAATTAACTTGGCATTTGAACTCGCAATCTCAATCTCCTGATTTTTTATATTCTCAGTAATCTCTGTCATATACTGAGACAATTGGAATGATGCCAGTGCAAGAAGAGGAATAAGCGCCACAATCAAAAGTGTTAAGATAAGTCTGAATTTTAGTGAATTAATGAATCTCAAGATGCCACCCCCCGATATATATATCTGATGCATGAGTAAATAACTCTCCATGCATCAGATATCATTTCCCCTTATATCTAATAATTTATTACCCCGAATTTGCTCAATATATTTAATAACTTTTTATAACTTATTATTTTTTCTTTGACTTACCGGTTCTCATCCATTCCGGCAGTAACAGCTTTATGGAGCCTCTTTCACGAATTGCAAGAATAACACTCTGCAATAGGATAAAGAAGCATAACATCAGACCGGTGGTAATGCTCTGATAATATGGTTTTGTAAGACCCGAAGCAATTACGATATTGGTAATTGTCTTTAAAGAAAGCATACCAAAAAGTGTTCCGATTACATTTCCAACACCGCCGGTCAATAATGTTCCCCCTATAATATTGGAAGCAATAGCCTGCATTTCAGCCTGTGTAGCATTGGCGGCATCTCCTGCTCCAGTATGCATCAAATAAACATATCCGGCAATTCCTGAAAGTATTCCTGCTATGAGATATGCAAAAAACCTGGTGCGCTTTACATTTATTCCAAGCATCAATGCGCTGCTGCTGTGTCCGCCTATGGCATAGAGGTTGCGCCCGAATCGCGTCCATTTTAAAACCACAGCTATTATTATTACTATAGTAACAGCTACAATAACACCCGGTTCAATTTGGGCGGGGATAAAATTCCCGGTCTTTCCGTAATAACCTATCCCAGGCAATGTAATGCGCATTTGCTTAATTTTCATAAAATCCGCATGTGTTGCTGTTCGCGGAGCAATACTCACTATGGTTACCATACCTCTGGCAAAGAACATACCTGCCAACGTAACTATAAATGGCTGTATGTCCATGTATGCTATTAAAATGCCATGAACCAGTCCGAAACCTATGCCTATAACCAAAGCTAGCAACATCGAACCAATAACGGTGCCGCCGCGATCCTCCAGGTAAACAACGCAGGCCATGGTCACAAGCGCTGTTATTCCTCCTCCGGAAATATCGATACCGCCTGATATCATAACCATAGTCAACCCACACGCAATTATGAGCAAGAAAGCATTGTTATTGAAAAGATCGAGGAATTGCTGGGGATTTAAGAAACCGCCCTTCCAAACAATCATGGCAAGCACGTACATACCGATGAAGGTACAAACGGTTATTGACATGAGTAAATTAGTATTTGAAATAGGCTCTCTGCGTCTTTTTTCAGGTTTTACAGTTAATAAATCCTTACCATTTTTCATATCTGATTCTCCATTACTCCGTCGGTTTTTCGCGCAATTTTAGAATTAAATGGCGAACGAGTTATGTTAATCTTATACCGGCTGCTTTTTCAAGGCTGTTAACCCACTGGTCAGGAAGCCTTAACCGGAATTTCCTTTGCTTCCTGCTTTTTAAACAGTTTTTTGTATGCTTTAACGGTAAATGACCTTACAACCGGCGAACTAATTAAAACAATAAGTATAATGACAATTGCTTTATAGGATTTTACCGCCGCCGAAGGAACCTTCATTGCATAAAGCGTAACCGTTAAAGCCTGTATTACGTATGCTCCAAGTACCGAACCATATAAATTGAATTTTCCTCCACTTAGTGCAGTTCCGCCGATGGCGACAGATAAAATTACATCCATCTCCGCGTCCAGCAGCAGAGTTTCATGGTTGATAAGGCCTATTCTGCATACGGTAATACAACCTGCAGTGGCAACACATATTCCCGATATTATAAATGCAATCAGTTTGATCCAGACAGGATTGATTCCATTTAAGTGGGCAGTTCCTTCGTTAATTCCCACTACCTGTGTATATAAACCGAGATTGGTAAACCTTAAAACAAGTGAAATCAATATCAGGAATATTACCATAATTATAATGGGAGTGGGTATTGGAATACCCGGAATAAAACCGCCGATACTGGCTAACAGCGGGCTTTGAACAGTGGGTGTTGCCCCTCCGTTTATCCAATAGGCAATGGATCGGCCGGCAGAAAACAATATTAATGTTGCAATCATCGGTTGTATTTTAAATACGGCAACAAGTACCCCGTTAAATAAACTGAAAAGAACTGCGATAACAGTGCAAAACAAAAACGCTATAATAATTACCGGTATCGTTATTTCATTTGAACGAAGCACACTGACAAATACGCTGCCTGCTATTGCTGCCAGGGCAGCTACGCTGATATCTTGTCCTTTACAGGATGATGTTATCAATGTCATACCGATTGACATAATAGCAACTGCCGATGCGCCATTTAATATACTGATCAGATTCCCTGAGAGAACGGAATTTCCTGAATTGTCAGTTTTTACGGTTATTGAGAAGAACTCAATATCCCTGATCAGGTTAAACACTATCAGTAATAAAAGTGCAATCAAAGGAATTATCAATTGAGATCTCGCAATTTTTTTCAAACCGTTACCCATTCTGTACTGCCTCCCCCGCTATTGTATGCATAATGTTTGCTTGTGTCATTTCTTCTCCTTTTAATTCTCCGACTATCCTGCGATCTCGCATTACAATGAGCCGTGAACAGGTACGAAGCATTTCCTCTATTTCAGATGAGATAAATGTAACACTGACGCCTTCCTCAGCCAGTTTAAGTACAAGTTTCTGTATTTCGACCTTTGTACCTACATCAATACCACGCGTTGGTTCATCCAGTATGAGATATTGCGGATTTGTAAGCAACCAGCGCGCTAAAATTGCCTTTTGCTGATTTCCGCCTGAAAGCGATTTTATTGGTGTATCCATTGAAGCGGTTTTTATTCCTAACAATTTTATATACTTATCTGCAAAAGCTTCGGCCTCAGCTTTGGAAAACGGTTTGAAAAATCCTTTCATAACCTGCAGGGCAAGTATGATATTTTCACGTACTGACAAATCCTCAACAATACCGTCCCGTTTCCTGTCTTCGGGCAAATACCCGATACCATGCATCATAGCATCCCTGGGCTTTTTTATTTTAACGGTTTTTCCGTTTACCTTAATTTTGCCGCCGGTAATCTTGTCAGCAGCAAAAATAGCCCGAACGCTTTCACTACGGCCGGAACCAAGCAACCCGGTAAAACCGTTTACTTCGCCTTTATGGATTTTGAAATTAAACGGATTGGGACACTCCAGACTGGATAGTTCTTCTGCCTCATATACAGGTACGGCATCCGGCTTTTCCTCTATTTGCTTTTTATTCTGCAGGGATGAAATATCGTCGAGATCTTTGCCCATCATCTTGGAAATAAGCTGTACACGCGGTAAATCCTTTATTTCATACTCCCCGACCAGTTCTCCGTTTCTCAGAACGGTTATTCTGTCGCATATCTCATAAACTTCATCAAGGAAGTGCGTAATATAGATAATGCTGACCCCTCGTGACTTAAGATCACGCATCAGGGAGAAAAGCTTATCAACTTCCTGTTCATCCAGTGAAGATGTCGGCTCGTCCAGGATAAGCACTTTACAGTCCATATCAACCGAACGGGCAATTGCAACCATTTGCTGTACGGCTATTGAACAGGTACCAAGCTGTTGAGTGGCTCTTGCAGGAATATTTAGTTTGTTCAGTATTTCCGTCGTTTTCTTTTTCATTGCGCGCCAGTTTACCATACGGTAATTGCCGCGGCCGATAAACATATTCTCGGCAACAGTAAGGTTGGGACATAAAGTAATCTCCTGGTAAACAGTACTTATGCCCATATTTTGAGCATCATATGGAGACTTAACATTTATTTCCTTAACAGTGCCATCAAAATTTATGAAAATTTGACCTGAATCCTTTGGGTATACCCCTGTCAAAATTTTAATCAGAGTTGATTTTCCGGCTCCGTTCTCGCCCATCAGGGCATGAATCTCGCCTTTTCTAAGATTAAAATCTACATTTTTCAGTGCTTGAACACCCGGAAACGATTTATTTATTTTTCTCATTGATAAAACATTGTCGTTTTGCATAGCTACCATCCTTAAAGCATTATCACTCTCTCTTTTGAACGACATCGCCCGTGACCGAAATTAAAGTTTTCGGACGTGTTCCGAATAGTTGAAACTCGATATGGGAAATAGATTAGGCAAATCTCATTATAATAACGATGTAAGTATGCGGAAATATCCGCATACTCCACATCGCATAATTCAATAAAGCTTTTTCCTTTAGAAAGGTGAAATAGCCGTTATTAACACCGGAATCTGTTATTATTAGATACCGTACTTGTCAATATCTTCCTGTGTAATTGTTCTTGCATCGAAGAATGTTTCTTCGTTAATAACGATCTTTTCAGGCAGTGTCTTACCGGCTTCGAGATCCTTAATCATGGAATCGATTACAGCTGCCTGGAAGGGGCTGCACTGAACATCAAGGTTCCAGTTGCCTTTCTTGAGTTCTTCGAGAGCCCAGGTATTGCAGTCGAAACCTATGATAATAACTTCCTTGGGTGAACCGTCTGGATTAATTCCATGAGTAATTCCGGCTTCGTCCAAAGCTGCAACTGCACCCTTAGCCATACCGTCATTCTCAGCATATACTACATTGAATTTTTCGCCAGAGTTGATAACTGATTCAACAATCTGCTTAGCTGTTGCTTCGTCCCATGTAGCGGTCTGCTGAACAACACATTTCATCTTGCCGCTTGCAAATTGCTCATCTAACGGACCTGTACGACCAATCTGAGCATCGCTGCCCATTGCGCCCTGAATATGTACAACATTGTATTCAGGCAGATTCAGATCCAGCAACCATTTAACAGCCATTTCGCCCTGTTTTCTCATGTCGGAGATAACAGCAGCTTCAAATAAGCTCTCGTCTACGTTCATCATACGGTCGAACAGGAATACTTTAATACCGGCCTGTTTTGCATTTTCAAGAACAGTGGTCCAGCCGTCTGTTGCAGCAGCTGAGATGAGGAGGTAATCCACGCCGTCAGTGATGAACTGCTGAGCAGCGTTCAATTGCTCATCGTTCTTCAGGCTGTAGAATGTGGATGTCTTGTATCCGTTTGCCTCTGTGAAGACTTTCTCAAAGTCTGCAACGTTTGCAGCGCGATATCCGGACTCTGAAGGCGGGTTGTTAACGATACCAACCTTGATGAGACCATCGCCGGAAGGAGCTGCAGGTGCTGCAGGTGCATCATTGGATGCAGCGGGAGCCGATGGTTGAGCCGGAGCCGCAGGTTGTGAACCACATGCTGCTAATCCCAATGTTAGTACTGCTACTAAGACTAAGGCTAAGATTCTCTTCATTTTTCTTATTCCCCTTTCAAATTTTTTTGTTTTCTTTGCTTCAAGCATATAACTTTTTACCGGTAAAAAACAAGTTCTTCTTAACAAGTTCGTAAAATTTTCAACCAACTCAGTGAAAAAGCAAACAAAGTATTTCTTTGTACTATTTATATTAAAAACCTATCGTAATATTTCAATCATTTATATTAAAATAACAAACCTCAGTAATCTCTCTTGTCAATTATTTCTCTTGTAATCGTAGAAAAGTCAAAATAAGTTTCATCAATATAATTAATCTTTTCTATCGGCTCACCCCGCTCCAGCTTTTTGATAATTCGGTCAATATATGGTCCCTGCAGGGGGTTACATTCCACATTCAAGGCTATTTTGCCTGACAGACAGTATTCGAGTCCAAGCCTGGTTGCGTCAAATGAAATAACTATAACACCATAATTGGGATCACATTTCAATCCGGCCTCTTCCATCGCGGCGATGGCACCCAGCGCTTCACCGTCGTTTTCGCAATAAACTACGTCTATATCCTTTGTCTGCTTCAAAACTGAACCCATGACTTCGTATGCCTTGGCCTTGGTAAAATCACCGCATTCCTGCGCTACCAATTCCCAGTTGGGATTCTGTTTGACTGCTGCCTCAAGCGCGGCAGTTCTGCCAAGCTGGGGAGTGGAACCTATTGTGCCCTGGATATGAACAATCCTTATATGCTCATCCTCTCTCCCCCGTTTTCTCAAAAAATCTGTCAGCCATTTAACTGCTATCTCGCCTTCTTTATAAAAATCCGAACCTATATATGCCGTATACAATTCCTCATCCTGTTGTTCAATATACCTGTCAATGACAATAACAGGTATATTGGCTTCCTTTGCTTCCATTAAAATGGAATTCCATCCTGTTTCAACTTTCGGAGAAAAAACGATATAATCCACATCCTGCTGAATAAACATCCTGATGGCGCGAATCTGGTTTTCCTGTTCCTGTCTGGCATCATCAAAAAACAAAACATATCCGTTTTCTTCGGATAAAGTTGATTTCACATTCTCAGTATTTGTTACCCGCCACTCAGATTCGGCTCCCACCTGCGAAAAACCAACAACGATCAGCTTATCTTCCATATTTCCCAATACAGGCTCAGGCTGCTCTTCCTTTGAACAACCTATACTGAATAATATGGTCAGGCAAAAACACACTGCAATAAGTTTTTTCATATAGCCATCTCCTTATCGCTGGTCTTCATGGGAATGGTCACAATAACCTTTGTTCCTACATCCAGCGTGCTTTCTAATGATAAACCATATTCCGGTCCAAACAGTATCTGTATCCTTTGGTGTACGGTTCTTAATCCGAATCCTTCATTGGTACCTTCGGTGAGAGAAGCTCTGACCTCTTCCAGGCGTTCCTCTGTCATACCACGTCCTTCGTCGGTTACTTCCAGGATTATACGTCCATTCTCCGCCCTGCCGGTTAATCGGATAAAACCCTTTCGCCGCCTGTTTTTTATACCGTGATACAGTGCATTTTCCACCAGGGGCTGAAGAGTCAGCTTGGGCAGGATATATTTTTTCAGCTGTTCAGGAATGTCGATTTCATAATCCATTAAATCACGATAACGCATCTGCTGGATTTCAAGGTAACTTCTGACATGCTGTTCTTCCTCTTCAATAGTAATAACGTTTTTTCCCCGGCTTAATGTAAAACGGAAATAGTTCGAGAGACTTGCAACCATTTTAACCGCTTCGCTGATTTCTTCGGACTCAATCAGCCATACGATGGTATCAAGCGTGTTATAAAGGAAATGCGGATTTATCTGGGCCTGCAGCAGCGCGAATTCAGCACGTCTGCGCTGTTTTTCCTGTTCGGTGTTCTTTTCAATCTGCTTTATCAGGCGCTCCACCATGTTTTCAATCCCGTTGGAAAGAAGTTGTATTTCCTCTATATCGGCCTGTATAGGCTCACGAACCGTCAGACTGCCTTTGCCGATGACCTCCAGGCGCTCACAAATCATATCTATCGGATCAACAATCTTGCGGCTTAGTTTCCTTGAACTTGCAAGAAGGACATAAAGCAGCAGCAGCGAAAAGAATACAACAATAACCATAAGAACAATCATATTTGTTATCATGTCGGACTGCAGGCTGTTCAGATATGCTGATTCGTAATAAAGATAGGTATACATGAATCTTTGAATCAGATCTGTCAGGATATAGATATTCTTTTCCAACTGGTCAACACGGGAATCGTATTCTTTTGTCGCGGCTATATGCTGCATCTTCTGCTCAAGATTATTGCATAGGCTTAACACGCTGCTGATTGCCCGGATACTGTCCTTTTTCGTTGTAGTCTCGCTTAACTTTTGTGCAATCTCTTTTGCCGATTTTACCTCATCAAGCGGCAAGCCTTCCGAGTATTGGCTGTCAATCACATAATAATACATTTTTAAATCAACATCATCTTTAAAATTCTGATTAAATTCGGAAGCCGTTGTAACATTGTTTAAAATGGCATTATAACGAAACGCGTACGCAATCCCTACAATTGCAAGCGCAAAAATAACAATCATCAGCGGCAGCGCTACGATAATAATCATATTCCATAGCCTGCTCTGCATTTTTATTTTTTTTTCTCTTCTTCTGAATTTAACGTTCACTGTTCATTCCTCTTCGATAATCACTTGGTGTACAACCAGTTACTTTCCTGAATACAAAACTGAAATAACGCGGATCCTTGTACCCGACTTCAGCCGCGATTTCGCTTAAACGCTTGTCTGTTTGGCGGAGCAAGCGTTTGGCCTCGTCAATTCGTTTATAGGTAATGTATTCGGTTAAGGTTTGACCTACTTCCTGACTAAATATCGCTGACAGATAATTGGGGCTTATATTCACATTTTTTGCGACTTTATCAAGTGAAATGCCCGCATCTGAATAACAGTTATCAATAAAATCAATAGCCTTTCTTAAAATATCATGCTGTTGCTTTGCACTTTCACGATCCCGCAATTCAATGGTCTGTCTGATAACCTGGTACATATACTGGCGGGCATCATCAATTGTCGATGCGCTGTCATCCGGTCGGTATTCGGTTGACAATAAACTGTCCACACGACATCCTATTGAATCAAGATATTCTATTGCCGCAAAATATACTGTCATCTTCAAGTATCTGTAAAACATAGAAAGCGAAGCGAATTCGTTGCCCGAATTCTGCAATATCTGCTCAACAAAGTCATCAATTTCTTTTTCGGTTCCACTGCTTAAAAACTTTCGAACATGAGCCGGGTCAATTTCCTTATTTCCTTCACCTGTCTTTGTACTGTTACTTCTTTTCCGCAGATTCATTATGCTGGCTTCTGAAAGTATATGCTCCTCAGGGCACAAATAGCGATAAGACAATATACGGCTGGCTTCCGAAAAACATGCCGGGATGGCGCCCAGCCGTGATACAGGTGTCCCGGATGCGATATACCATCCTATATCCTGTCCGGCTGAAATACAACGATTTTTGATATTTTCTATGCAGTCCCTGGTATTACGTTCGACTATATCTTCATTTGAACCCTTAACTAAAACGGCATAAGTAGTGATATTCCATCTGAAAAAAATTAAATCCGGGTGATCAATGATATAATTAGTAACATCTTCCTGCACTTTTACAAGGTTTTCAGTATAAGTCTCCGGCACGCTTCCATCGTATTCGGCGCTGCTGAGTGAAAAAAGGACAATATTATAGAACGGAGCGTTAATATCGATATTCAGGTTCTTGGCAGTCTCTGAGATTTCTGACACACTCATGCCGCCGGTTACAATTTGTTCAAAAAATCTTCTGCGTGAAAAATTCTCGTATTCCTGGGCTTCCCGTTTGAAGCTTTCTATGTACTCCTGCTGTCTTCGCTCTTCCAGCATTTTTTCATGAAGCCCTATCAATATTTCAACTAATTTTTCCTTAATAATCGGCTTAAGCAAATATTGATCCACACCCATGCGAATAGCCTGCTGGGCATATAAAAAATCATCGTATCCGCTGATTATGACAATTTTTGTCTTTGGAAGTTCTTTACGTACCAGTTCAATCAATGAAAGCCCATCCATGAATGGCATCTTGATATCAGTAATAAGAAGATCAGGCTGTATTTTGCGAATCATGGGCAGCGCAAGCTCGCCGTCCGAAGCATCCCCGGTATAATGAAAGCCATATTGTTCCCAGAGGATGTTTTTGCGTATGCCTTCGCGTACCACATTTTCGTCCTCGACAAGAAAGACCTTAAACATCCTGTATCTTCCTTTCTGATGAATGGTTGTACTCATCATGGATTGCATTGGCATGGTCATTATTACAGATTTTATAACAAATTATAGAAATTGAACGATTATATTAATGATAGCATCTTGAAAAGCGCATTGTCAACAATGCCTATATGCTATCCCAGTATAAGCCCTGCCTCCATATAACTTGCACAAAACAGGCAATTATTTTTTATCTTTTTATAAGCAGTACTGTCAGATCGTTCACGTTTGTTCCAGTGGGACCGGTAATAATAAGTCCGCCACTGGCCTGGAGCGCATGATATGCATCGTTGTTTTCCAACGTTTCAAAAATATCAATACCTTTTTGGGATAAGATTCTCTTTGTATCTGTATCCACATATCCCCCTGCTGCATCGGTCGGTCCGTCCGTACCATCAGATCCTACCGAGAAAACTGCGACATTATAGAGATTCGAAATATGTTCAGCCGCTGCCAGGGCAAGTTCCTGATTTCTGCCCCCCTTGCCTTTGCCTTTAAGATGAACAACCGTTTCTCCTCCTGCTATAAAAGCAAGGGATTTTTGGGTTGAATTATAATATTGCGCAATTGAAGCCAAAAAACTGCCGGCTTCCCTGGCCTGGCATCTTAAACTTGCAGTCAATACTGTCGGCTCATACCCAAGTTCACGGCATGTACGTTCTGCTGCTGCACAAAGCTGGGTAACGCTGCCTGTAATTTTGGTCCTGACATTACTCAGTTCCTTGGATGTCTCCTTTTTTAACAAGTCCAACGTTTGCGCGGACACGGTAATTCCGTATTTGTGTATTATCTCAATAGCCTGCTCC
The DNA here is from genome assembly GCA_012728095.1 of Clostridiaceae bacterium. Lineage (GTDB taxonomy): Bacteria > Bacillota > Clostridia > DSM-8532 > DSM-8532 > DTU059. Next base: position 22,562 of record JAAYFU010000024.1, on the reverse strand, counting down.
GAGGTTGACGAGTCGGGATATGCAGGTCCGGATGCTATCATGTCCAATGGGTCTCCGATTATGTCGGATAATACTACGGATATAACCTGGGCCGGTTCGCATAGTTTCGCGAATTTTCCTCCCTTTACGGCAGACAGCCGTTTTCTGATGGTGTTTATTTCAGTAATATCAGCGCCGGAAGCCAAAAGCTGCTCTGTAAGACTTGTAAGCTCATTTTCATCTATTAAGGGCTTTTCAAACAACGCTGAACCTCCGCCTGAAATAAGGAACAGTATCTTGTCATTGGAAGACAGGCCTGTAACCATTTTAATCGCTTCTTCCGTTGCCAGGAAAGAATTGGTATCGGGAATGGGATGCCCCGCCTCCATAATTCTGACATTCGGTAAACTTCCCTTTGAGTGGCCGTATTTTGTTATTACTATACCCTCGTCAATCCGGCTGCCCAGGATGTCGCAAGCAGCCCTGGCCATTGACCAGGCCGCTTTGCCTATGGAAATCAGCAGTAATCTCCCACCGGAAAAATCCTCATCCTGCAAAGCCGTTTTCACCGCCGTATCGGGTAATGCCGCTTTAATAGCAGATTCTATTATCCTGTTTGAATCATCCCTTAAGCTCATAAAGACTATCACCTGACTCTTAATAGTATAATATAATAAAGCACGATTAAGTTTTACCAACACCTTATGTTCTCTAACACATGAGACGCCGAAGTTTATACTTCGGCGCGAAATCGTACTGATAATATATAACAAAATTATATATGTTTTCCCTAATCCTTTGATATTACATGAAGAGAGAAACAATTAATACATTAATAATCGCAGCAATGCCTACCACAAGCGTACCCATTGTCTGTGTTTTGTATCCGTCTTCAACCTTCATGTTTCCGAAGTTGGTTACAACCCAGAAATAACTGTCATTGGCATGGGAAACGGTCATTGCTCCGGCGCCGATCGCTATTACCGTCAATGCGGTCAGCATAGGAGTATTAAGTCCCAGGGCCGCCAGCATAGGCGCAATTATACCTGCTGTTGTGGTGATAGCGACTGTGGAAGAACCCTGGGAAGTTTTCAATATTGCTGATAATAAGAACGGGAATAACAGCCCTAATGATGAAAGTACCGCTGAATTTGCTTTGATATAGTCAACTAATGTGGAAGATGCAATCACATTGCCAAGCACTCCTCCTGCTGCCGTGATAAAAAGGATAGGACCGGCAACTTTGAGGGTGTCATTTGTAAGCTCATAAAAATCCTTCAACATATTTTGTTTTGCCAGAGGTATGATTGCCAATAATACTCCCACCGAAATGGCTATCATAGGTGTTCCCAGGAAAGTAATTATTGGAATTGCTGTACCTGCCATTTGAAGAGCTGATGAAAGCCCCATCAGTAAAATGGGAACTACTATGGGAGCAAAAGACATACCGGCACCGGGTAATTTGCCGTATTCGGCAATCAGCTCTTCATACGAACAAACTACTTCATCGGTATTTTCACCTGCTTCTTCACGATCCTTTACTTTCCCGCCAATGTATTTTGCGAAAGCATAGCCGGCTATCAGCGGCAGAATAGAACAGACAATACCCAGAATTATAACAAATAATAAGTTTGTATCCTGATTTAATCCTTGCTCATATAAGGTATTGGCTGCTGCTATAGGGCCCGGTGTGGGAGGAATAATGCAGTGGGATATATAAAGTCCCAAAGAAAGAGCAATGGTGCACGCTACTGATGATTTACCGGTACGCCTTACCAGTGCTTTTCTGATTGGACTAAGTATTACAAACCCACTATCGCAGAAAACCGGTATGGAAACAATCCAGCCCATTATCATCATGGCGAGCTCCGGATTTCTTCTACCGACAAGCTTAACAACACTGTCAGCCATTTTCAGTGCAGCACCGGATTTTTCAAGCAATGTACCGATCAGTGCGCCGAAAATAATTACAATACCTATGCTTTTAAAGGTGTTGCTGAACCCTGTACCGATTACATTGGGGATATCTGTTATCGGAATTCCCGCAACAATTGCAAAAATCAAGGACACAGCCATAATAGACAGAAACGGATGAATCTTGAATCTCGAAATAGCAATAATCATTATCACAATTGCAAGTACAAATGCAATTACTAAAGAAATACCAGTCATAAAAAGACCTCCTTATAAATCAATAAAAATAACATAAAAACATAAAAAATATGTCCCCATATTACGAGTTCATGCCTTTTACTATTTTGCGACATTTTTATAAATAATAAACCCATAACCATATATTTTGGACATCGACAATGATCAAAAAATATTACCATAATAGTAAAGTAAAAAATTAGCCTCATTCCTGATCCGGTTTTAAGCATTGAGACTGATTCATAAACTGCATTACTATATTGCTTTTGATTGGGATTTTATTACTTTGTATCCTATTTTACCGATGGCATTTTCAATGTCCTGTATCGATATTTTTTCATCGTTAAAATTAAGCTTTACTTTGCTGGAGTTAAAAGATATGTTTACGCTTTCTTTATCCACACCATCCAATGATTTTACGGCGCCTTCTATTTTTTGTATACACGACGGACAAACCAATGGTTCCAATTGAATAGTCGCTTTCTGCATATTTTCATCTCCCTTTGTTTTATATTATTTTAAAGTATCACTATATTTTGTTTTGCTGCACCAAAGAATCTTTTGTCATTACAAGACTGACCGGACTTACTAAGTCTTCAAACTATACCGAAGAAGTCTCATACCATTGAGTATTACAGCAAGTATACTTGCTTCATGTACTAGCATACCTATCGACATGTTCATCCATTCACTTAAGAAAACACCGGCAAGCAAAACCAGTACAACTCCCACCGCGATAATAATGTTCTGTCGCATATTCCTGGCTGTCGCTTTTGCCAGACCCAGCGCGTGGGGCAAACGGCTGAAATCGGAATTCATTAATACTACATCCGAAGTTTCAATGGCTACATCCGTACCGCCCCCCATGGCGATACCTATTTGGGCCAGGGCAATTGAAGGACTGTCATTTACTCCGTCTCCGACGAATGCGACAATTCTGCCTTTTTCCTGCAACTCTTTAATGTATGCGGCTTTATCCTCCGGCAGCATATGTCCGTGAGCTTCTGTCAAATCAAGTTCCCGTGCCACCAGGTCTACCGTTCCCTGGTTGTCGCCTGAAAGAACTGTTAAATTTTTTACTCCCAATTCTTTAAGTTTCTTAAGGTCCTCTTTTACTCCAGGGCGAATCCGGTCGCGAATGCCCATAAGCATCTCAATTTTTCCATCGACCGCCGTTAAAACAATTGAATTGCCTTTTTGCTGGAACCTTGCAATATCAGTCCGGACTTTTTCATCCAGATTTACATTTTCCCGTTCCATCAGCGCTTTATTACCAACCGCAATTCTATGCCCGTTTACCAATGCAATAATTCCACTGCCTTTAACAACATCGGTTTTTTCCACTGTATATAGCCTTGTATCCCCGATGTATTCCAAAACTGCCTTCGCCAAAGGATGATCTGACTCCTTTTCGACACTTGCAAGGTAACCTGATATTTCATCGGGATTTTCAGTATAAAACTCCATATCTGCTACTTTAGGGTTACCAATCGTCAGTGTGCCGGTTTTGTCAAACACCATTGTATCCACCCTGCTGAAATCGTTAATGACTTCACTTCCTTTCAGCAGAACACCGTACCTCGCGCCATTGCCGATACCCGCAACGTTTGAAACAGGTACACCTATTACCAACGCTCCAGGGCATCCCAGGACCAGTATTGTGATCGCAAGCTCTATATTCCGCGATAAGAACAATACAATCGCCGAAAGAACCAAAACAGCCGGTGTGTAATATTTTGAGAATTTGTCAATAAAACGTTCAACCTCCGATTTAGAGTCCTGAGCTTCTTCCACCAGCTCGATGATTCTGCCGAAAGTGGTATCTTCACCTACTCGCTCAGCCATTATTTGTATGGTTCCGTTTTCCAGAATTGTACCGGCATATACCTTGGAGTCTTTCTGTTTGCTTACCGGAAGGGATTCACCGGTAATACCGGCTTCGTTAACATACCCTTCTCCTGACAAAACAGTACCGTCTACCGGAATTTTGGCACCGGTTTTTACGAGCAGGATATCACCTGCATCAACTTCCTCTATATCCACTTCTTCGAATTCTCCGTTATCCATTAGTTTTAAAGCGCTTTCAGGCGCCATTTCCACAAGCTCTTTTATTGCGGAACGTGTTTTGTTCAGTGTGCGCTGTTCCAGATAAGCTCCGAATAAGAACAGGAATGTAACGATCGCTGATTCTTCAAAGTTTTTTATAGCAAATGCTCCGGCAACAGCGATAGTAACCAATAGTTCAATACTGACAACTTTTACTCTTAACGCCTGATAAGCCTGAATAGCAATAGGTAAAACACCTAATACCGAGGCAGCCGCCATGAACCAAACAAATATTTCCATATTTTGTGCAGTCCATTTGCTTAGAAATGCAGATGATATTAAAACTGCACTCAATATCATTATGTGATTTTTTTTATTTATTATAAACCTTTGCATAATATCAACCTCCAAGAAGCCTTGCCTCCATACTCTCGTATTTAGCCTGTGTGTCAGCGAAAGATCTTTTATTAAAGAATTGGTGTGAGGTTATCATTTCGAACGCTTTTAAGCAAACAGGTTTATTTATAATATCAATACCGAGATATCAATACCGAGGTTTTATGCGATTCTTTCGCTAAGAATAGTATGCTTTGTCCAATTCGGACAATATGTTATATACCGCCTCATAACTTTCGCATACGTCATCCGGAACCGTATAGTTATTTGTAATTTCACGCAATTTTGAAAATTCTTCATTCAGTTCCGGCTTTCCCTCTCCTGCATCAGCCGTTTTCAAAACGATCAAGTCAAAATATTTACGAACTTCATGGAATTCCGGATGGCTCACACCGTGAACTCTAGCAACGATCGGCACATACTGTGCCAGAGTTCTGAAATACTTTTCCTTCACTTCATTAAATGGTAACCGTACTGACATATTTTTCTCCCTCTTTACAAATTTTTATTTATTTGCTCTCATTCTAACAAGTATTTAAAGTGACTAAAGTGATTCAAATCATAATTTCAATTTGCTTCAAACTTTCTTATTATCTTAGTCTTTCTTCAAGGCGATTATATAAATTTTGAATATATACTATTATTTCTGCCAGTAATAATAAAAAATTTTTTGAGGATACTAATATCATTATTGAACAGGAGGAGATTCGTTGGTTGGTATTTTATTTGCATTGCTAGCCGGATTGTTAATGAGTGTCCAGGGCGTTTTCAATACCCGCGTAATGGATGAGTCCAGTATGTGGGCCACAAACTGCTGGGTACAATTGACGGCTTTTGCCGTTAGCATAAGTATATGGTTTTTTGCGGACAGAGAAAATTTGTTTTCGGTATTCAATGTAGATAATAAAATTTACTTGCTTGGCGGTGTAATCGGTGCTTTTATTACGTTTACTGTAATAAAAAGTATTTCCGGATTAGGTCCGGCATATGCGACAATGCTGATTCTGTTAGCGCAGCTTGTGGTTTCTTTTCTAATCGAAGTATTTGGAATTTTCGGAACCGAGAAAATAGGTTTTGAATGGACTAAACTGATTGGTGTAGCCCTCATGATTGCAGGAATTATTATTTTTAAGAAATGAAAAGAAGTAAAACTTTTTACTTAGCTTCTCAAAATCTTTTCCATCTTCTTGCCTTTTGCCAGTTCGTCGACCAGTTTGTCCAGCCAGCGAATTTTCTGCATAAGTGGGTCATTATAAACTTTTGAAAATGCCATCGAAAATATTCTCGGTTTCATATAGAATTATCACCTCGTTTTTATAAACCTGTTAACTACCAATAAGCGCAAGGGCGAGGTCTTGTGTTTTACTCGTCCTCCATTACTTCAATATAAAAGCTTACCGGGCGGAAACCGTCATTACAGGAAATCATGGCGGATTTTTTATTCTTCATCCAGCCGTTATAAATATCCTCACCGCCATGCGCAAGTGTCATAACAAAGGGGGACATGCTTTCCCATGCGCTGTCGCACAAACCCTCGGGTTTTTTCCATCCGTCAGCGATAAAAACCTGCCCTACTTTCATATCGCAAGCATGTTGTATGGGATTTTCGTATTTGTCTATCAAATCCTGGTGGACGACTTGCTTCATTACTGTAATTGAGATCTTTTTCATAATTCTCTCACCATATCGTCCTGCTTTAATTTAAGCATTTATATTATAATTATAAACATTATAAACCAGTTGGCCGCTAAAATCTAACAATGCGTATGCTGCCTTCCATGCATTTTCTCCGAATTGTAATTATACTCTTAATGAACTTAACATATTTGTCTTTATATTACCCCATATTGACCCTTACTGTAACAAAATCTTCTGACATGGATCCAAGTTTTATTAGTAAAATATCGGCAATTCAGGCGGGTTAAATGCATATAAATAAATGCCGCAAAATAAAAAAAATATAACCATCCACCATTTTATCTTTCTTCAGAGAATACCAGGTCCAGGGTTAGTCTTGTCCCTTCTCTCACAACAACAACATTTACCATATCCCCTGCTTTATAGTTCTTCTTTATCTCATCCAAGTCTTTCATTGTCTTAACATTCCTGTCAGCAAGACTTACAATTATATCCCCCGGTCTTATTCCCGCTTTATCCGCTCCGCTTCCGGATGTCACATCCATCACGAATATTCCTACAGGCACTCCGTATTGCTTTGATATAATCTCTGTAATCTCCCTGCCTGTAATACCTATGAAAGGTCTTCCTTTAACATAGCCAAACATTATTAACTGGTCAATAATCGGTTTCGCGTCATTAATGGGGATTGCAAATCCCAGGCCTTCAACTCCGGTAACAGAAATCTTTATAGTGTTAATTCCTATTACCTGGCCACTTGAATTTACAAGCGCTCCGCCGCTGTTTCCGGGATTAATTGCCGCATCTGTCTGAATAAGGTTAAGGATTTTATCATCTGTTGTAACCTTTCTGTCCAGTGCGCTGATTACTCCGGCAGTTACAGACCCCGCGAACTCCAATCCCAGTGGATTGCCGATTGCGACCGCCAATTCTCCTACCTGCAACTGGGACGAATCGCCAAGTTCAGCTACGGGAAGGTTATCCAGATCAATCTTTATCACGGCAAGGTCGGTTTTGCTGTCGCCGCCTATAAATATTGCTTTTGTCTGCCTATCATCCGGAAGAAATACCTCCAGTGTAGTGTTCCTGCTTGTACTATTTTTAGGATCCGCGTATTCGACCACGTGATAGTTTGTCATTATATATCCGTCGCTGCTTATGATGACACCTGAACCTTCTGCTTCAGACTGTCCCAGGTCTATTCCGAAAAATTGGCTTTGAGGATTGGCTACAGTCATTCTGATACCAACAACCGAAGGTCCTACTTTTTTTGCTATTTCGGTAACTGCAGAGCCTTCAAAAAGAGCAGTTTTTATAACCCTGTCTTCGTCCTTGGAACTATTGGCGGAATTATTGTCGGAGTTCTTGCCGGAGTAATTGCCTGAATTATCAATGGTAAAATCATTATCTGCCTTCTGTATCAACGCCTCCTGTTTTTTTAATTCCTTTGAAAATTTTGAATACAAAGCTCCTCCGACTGCCGTGCTGCTGATTAAAGAACTTGCCAGAACAAGCGCTATATATGTTTTTAAACTAGATTTATTCTTTGTTTTTGCTTGAAATTCCTGTAAAGAAGCATCAGCCCGTTCAGTCTTGCTGGTCTCATTGTTTTCACCTAAATCAAAGTATTCATTCATATCTTACACCTCTAAATATTAATAGTGTTAAATATTAATATGCTAAATATCTGAATATCCACTGTTTTCAAGATATGATTTTACAACCTCTACTATTTTTATCTCGTCATCCACTACCAGTATTTTTCTGGGCGCATTGTTCATACTAAACCTCTTGTTTTGGATAAAATAATGAAAATTATCGGGAATGCCAAAAAACCCCCTTATGAAAAAGGGGATTTTTTCGTATATTTCGTATATATTAATTATACATATCGTATCCCCCTCATCAATGTTTTTTTCTTAATACTGCCCGGCGATACCTTTCGACTCATTTGTTTCAATAATTAAATGTATTATATCCGTTTTTATAAAGAAGCCAAATTATTCAATTAATAATGCATTTAATGACATGAAGGCAGTCTGCTGTAATCTATAATCTCCTGCAATATCGGAATGTATTGCCTTACTTCATTCTTTATAGCATCGAGTTCAATTTGGTTAATATCGTCAACAACTTTTACATATCCGAAAAATGCGCCGTCAGCAGTACAGAAATCAAAATCGGTATTAGGAACCAATAAAAATTTGTTCTCACCTTTAAACATATTTATTTGTGCGTTATAAGCCGGGAATATCAATGTACTGTTACTGTCGTTCAACTTAACGCCATTAATAATGAAGCGAAGTAAGCAATCCGACAAGAAACAAAATTCCATATCCCATTGACTGGTTGATCTCCGGTATAAAGTTAGACCCCGTGTTTCCAATAATGACAAATAGAGCAAGCAATATGATTCCTATACCCAAAAGCCGGCTGATTGGCATTTTATCACCGGCCTCTTCCTTAACATTTGTTTTTGTAACAAATGCAGTTCCTGGTTTATTCCTAACCTTGTAATCCAGCTTTTCTATTGCCTGAATAATCTGTTCCAGTCTAATAATATTCTCATTGAAAGTAATGTAAACATTGGAGTTTATGAAAGCCGCTTTAACTTCAACTACCCCTTCGAGCTTTTTGAGAGCATTCTCAATTCTCATTTCGCAACCGGTACAAGTCATACCGTCTATTTGGAGCACTTTTCGGATTAATCGCTGTTCCATACCATACCCCCTTTACATTGATGGCTTACATTTTCCGGCTTTTACCGCTGCCCATCCGGTTTAACCTGCAACAATCAGGAATATCCATTCCGAACTTCTTTTATTTTCAATTGCCGGTTATTACAACATGCCGGTTTTCCCGGCAAGTTACGGACGACCTTTTTTTATATTAAGTTTAATCACATTTTTGTGGAGATTTTATGAAGAAAAGAGCCTTTAAGTAAAATTGAATCTTTCTTAGTGTATGAATTTACTCGTCAGGCAAAATGTAAAAATCGTGAAATCTTTTATTTGATAATTAAATTTTAAAAGTTTCGTTATCATAATATATAAAGCGAATATTTCACCAGGAGGCCTTAATATGGACAATTACTATTTCATGAAACAAGATGATATGACTTTTCCCAGGGACGAAACAATACTGAGTGATTCTGTAAAGATTAAGCATGTGAACAGACTTAAAAATAGAAAGGCCCGATATACTGCGAATAAATATTATACTTTAGGCAGGGGCAGAAATTTTAAGGTTGTTTTTGAAAGTATTGTAGGTAGATAAAAAGAATAGGTATCGATTCTTAAACTTCCGAAACAGAAATGAAAAGAAAGACACAGGGCTTTCGGCATTGCCCCGCGGTAAAATCGGCTTCCAACGTGGAGATACCGAAAAGCCCTGTATTATTATGTATATAATCTTTCAATAATCCATGTCTGCCAAAAGAAGCTTTCCGCGCCATCCCGTTTTTATTAGGCGTGAAGTTGCGTCAGCATGAAGGTTGCGGTATTTATGTCGGATGATATGCGCACGGTTATTCGGAAACATCATAGCCTGTTACTGTCCAGATTCCCGTATCATCCTGTCTGATTAGCCTTTCCAAGTATACGGTTTTTATATTTGTCTTTTCATTGTTAACACGGATTTTTACGCTATTGGCATATTTTTCAGATATTACAAGATCATCATAATCCACAGGGTAATCCCCGACAATACCTTCCGGTGAAATCTGCAAGCTCACAAATACCTGCGCCACATATACCGGGTCAAGTTTCCATGGAGAACTGCCTGAATCAGCCGATATTTGTTCCGCTTTTTCAACTTCCATGTCCACATCCACTTTAAATTCCGGTGTGAACCTTACAGGATCATCATTATCAATTGTATCTTCCTTTTTGTCGGTATCAAAATCCGCTTCTTTAAAACCGGCATCCGGAACAATTGTTGTCAGTTCTTCCGGTATAGAATCCACAAATTCTATATCAGTGTATACGGTAATATACTGTATTGCTTTGGTCATTGCTCCCTGTTTTTTCAAAGGGGTCTTTGTTTCCTTATCAATCCATAATTTATAGGGCAACCCTCCTTTTGGCGTTACTTCCATAATATAAGCATGTCTGCCGGCTACACTATCGTCACCGATAATCCTGACGGATTCGGCATTTTTTAACTTGTAGATTTCATTTCCCAATTCAAATATGAATTCATAAGTTTCGGAAAAAACGGGAAACACAGTTTTATCAATTGAATATTGCCATACCTTACCTTCTTTTCTGACTGTTTTTAAACCCTGATACGAGCCTTCCAGCACCTCAATATAATAATTGCCTTTTTTATCAACCCAAACATCCAGAAGAGACTGTGTATGAGTTTCTCCGGCTTCATTATTAAATATTACTTCCAATATGCCGTGATAAGCCTTTACTTTGCCATAAGCCTGTTCCATGGCATAAACAATGTCTCTGTTCCTTATCATATTTGCAATGAATAAAGCTAAAACCAATATTGCAGCTATGCCTGCCATTCCGCCAATTAACGCTTGCCTTCTGTTTTTTATCGATTTTTTCTTTTTTTCGGTAAGATTTTGAACAATCTTATCTGAAAAACCACCATCCGGCATAACCGGCGGCTTTAAGCTTTTTATTTGACGTACCGCAACAAACATCCTGTTTAATTCTTCTGAATCAGCTCTGATGACAGGTTTTTTTTCATTATTCAAGCTGTCTATATAAGCCGAGAGTTTTTTCGCATCATTACTCATGGTAATCCTCCTTTTCATTCATAATTACTACCAGGTTCTTCAGTGCCCTATATTGCAAAACACGGACATTTCCCGGTTTAATACCCATTATTCGGGCAGTTTCAGATACTGAGTACCCATTAATAATTCTTAGTTCTATAACTTTCCGCTGGTCCTCATTCAACTTGCTCAATGAGCGTTTAATAAACAATTGCCTGTTTGCCATCTCCTCCATATCTTCGGTTGAAGCTTCAATTTCAGGAACAGAATCTATATTGGTATTTGTTCCCATGGTTTTACTCTTTCGCCAGCGATCTCTGATTATATTGATGGCTACGGTTTTTAAAAAGGCCATATACCGGTCAGGCTCAATCTCGTTGAATTTAGAATAAGACAGCGACTTTACGTATGTTTCCTGGGTTATGTCCTCAGCTTCTTCCCTGTTTTGAACCCTATAATAAATGTAGCGATATAAAGGTTCCCAGGTATTCTCACATATTGCTGCAATGGATTTCATATTATCATCATTCATAAGTACCACCACTTTTCTAAGAGCTCGTTCATTAAAAACCTTTAAAATATTTGAAAATTAATTCTCATGGGCAATAGTAAAAATTACCCACCCTTTATGGAGTGAGTAATTTCTGAAGATTCGCTTGATTAACAAAATCAGAATAGTTTTTTTATTGTATTATCCTATTTTCACAATTTTATTAACATCGGATTCATTCAATTTGCCGGAAGTAGTAACCGAGACCATATTTTGCGCCCAATATCCGGATTTGACAACTATCACCCCAATTATGCATTTTAAGACGTCTGCCAAATAGCAAACCGGATAAAGCGTCATAATATCCATGGTTGTATAATGTGTGAGTACATAAGCAAAAGGAACAAAGACTACCCATGTGTAAACGCTGTCAAAGAGGAACGTTGCGAATGTTTTCCCTCCTGATCTTATGGTAAAATACGCACAATGGGTTACGGCATTAAAACACATGTAAAAGGCACTCGTCCTCATAAAATGGGCAGCCAGCTTGCGTACATCATCGGTAGTTTTGTATATGTACGGAATGACGGGCGACAGTACAGCAAGTATACTGCCTATTACAATGCAGATACAGACATTGAAAAATATAAGTCTCCATGCAATTTGCTTAGCTCGCGGAATATCATCGGCTCCGAGAGCCTGACCCACCATGACAGCAACAGCTGAACCCATGGAAAACATCACCACATTGAACAGATTGGTAACGGTACCTGTTATATTCAGACTCGCAACAACATTTAACCCTCGTGTTGAGAAAACCTGCGTCAATGTAGTCACACCCAATGACCATAACAGCTCGTTTACAAGGAGCGGCATTCCTTTTTTGATAATTGTGAAAGTAAGATCTTTGGGTATTCTTGTTGAGCGATAAAGGCCTTCAATAAACTGAAATGTACCTGTATGTCTGTGGGTATACACGATAATAATGGCAAGTTCCACAAAACGTGAAATGACCGTTGCCATGGCTGCCCCCTCAACACCTAAAGCAGGGAATCCAAGCTTTCCGTATATCAATATGTAATTCAGGCAAAGATTTGTAACTATACCTGCCATACTTGCTTTCATGGGAAGCATGGTTTCTCCTGTCTCCCGGAGTGTGCTCCCGTAAACCTGTGACAAGGCAAACGGTAAAAGTCCACATAGCATTATGCGGAGGTAACTGATGCTATACCGGAACATAGCTTCTCTTTCGGCAGCATCCCCTTCTCCGGTTAGATACAGAGAGATTAACCGGTCTCCGAAAGTCAGTAAAATGGTAATTGCGGCCACAAAAATAACAGCGACAGTCCATAGCTTGAATCGTACTGTATAACGCAAACCATCATTATCTTTCGCACCAAAAAACTGCGCACTGAATATCCCCGCACCCGAAAGGCCACCGAAAATTGTCAGGTTAAATACAAATATCAGCTGGTTGGCAATAGCCACCCCCGACATCTGGGATGTGCCTACCTGTCCTATCATGATGTTATCCAAAAGGTTAACAAAATGTGAAATGGCATTCTGAACAATTATCGGCAATACCAGCATGAATACTGTTGCATAAAAACTGCGATCACCAATAAATGTGTTCTTCAAACGTCTAAAAGCTCCTGTTGATGCGGGTTGTTTCATATTTGATCCTCCATTGCGTCTTTGGCAGGTAAAAGCCATTGTACCATAAAGGTGAAATGTAGTCCAGACTTACTAAAGCCCTATTTTTTCCCGTTCGGTGCGTATCGGATACGATTCAATCAATCGAGCAAGAACATGTTTTTTCAATGGATTCATATTCTTTTTAAATATAAACTAATTGGTTTCTATTGACAAAGAAATCAACCCGAGTTATAATATACCACAACAGCAAGGGCGCTGTGGGTACAAACCCAAGCGCCCTTGCTATTATTTTATGGAGAAAGGGTGAGGATTATTGAGTGATATGACTGTTCCTTTTCAAATACGTGGTAATATGCGTGAGGTTCCGCCTTTTACCGACTAATATTAATAATTTACCGATTGAATACTGAAGCCTGGCAAGATAATTCATGTTCAAAACTGAATGCGCACAAAGGCGTGTATTTATTATTTGCATCTTCGGATGCAGTAATGAAATACATGCCTTAATTTATTTTAAGGAGGTCCTTATTCATGAATGTTACAATGATCGTTGATACCCTTTGGGTACTGTTGGCAGCCGTATTGGTTTTCTTTATGAATCTCGGTTTCGGGGCGGTCGAATCCGGATTTGCAAGATCAAAAAACACGGTCAATATCCTGTCAAAAAACTTTATCGTATTTGCGGTCTCTTCTCTTGGATTCATGCTTCTGGGCTGGGGATTGATGTTTGGTGGAGACAACCCGATTGTCGGGACAAAGGAATTGTTTATCCTGGATAATTCCAATTTGGATTTTTACAAGGATACTCTCACATCAAATGTACCATTCTGGGGAAAATTCTTTTTCCAGCTGGTTTTCTGCGGCACCGCGGCAACCATTGTATCTGGAGCAGTTGCAGAGCGGGTTAAGTACATTTCCTTCATTGTGTTTTCCTTTATATTGACCCTTGTCATTTACCCTATTGTAGGGCACTGGATTTGGGGAGGGGGCTGGCTGGCCAACCTTGGATTTCTGGATTTTGCCGGAGATACCGTGGTCCACTCTGTAGGCGGCTGGGCAGCTTTGGCCGGAGCCATTATACTTGGTCCGCGTTACGGAAAATATGATAAAGACGGTAAACCGAAGGCCATTCCCGGTCATAGCATGTCTTTGGCATTTTTAGGTCTTTTCATTCTGTGGCTCGGATGGTTCGGTTTTAATCCCGGGTCTACCATGAGTTTTCAAAACCCTGGAGATGTTGTGCATATCCTTGTAACAACCAATACCGCAGCAATTGCTGCTGTACTTACCGCCACCGCTACGTCATGGATCTTCATTGGAAAGCCGGATCTTGGCATGACCATTAACGGTTGTCTGGCGGGTCTTGTGGGCATCACCGGAAGCTGCGCTTATGTGAGTGTCGCAAGTTCTCTTGTTATAGGCGCAATAGCCGGCATTATCGTAGTATTTGCAGTACTGTTTTTTGACCGGATAAAAGTTGATGATCCGGTTGGCGCAACTTCGGTTCACCTGGTTTGCGGAGTTTTCGGGACAATCTGCGTCGGGCTCTTCGCCCAGGAAGGGGTTACCAGTCTCTCCACGGTTAACGGATTATTCTTTGGCGGCGGTTTCTCACTGCTGGGAGTAGAAATCATTGGTATAATCGCGGTAGGCATATTCACATTTGCTTCGTCTTCTTTGGTATGGTATCTGATTAAAGAGACAATCGGAATTCGTGTCAGCCTTGAAGAAGAAATCCAAGGTCTTGATATCGGCGAGCACGGCAACTCGGCTTATCCCGATTTTGCCATCGTAGCCCCAATAATGGCTACAGGTAACGGCACTGTAGACAAGGCTGCGTCAATAAGTACTGTTGAAGCGTTTGAACCTTCTCCCGGCACTGTGTCCCCTGAAGCTGCCATTCCTGTTGTCAATAAGGCACGTCCCGGGGCAAAGATGACAAAGGTTACCATCATCACAAACCAGGAGAAGTTCCCTGGTTTGCAGGCTGCTCTTGATAGAATAGGCATTACAGGACTTACTGTTACCAATGTGCTTGGTTATGGAATGCAAAAAGGACATACCGAATATTACCGCGGCGTGCCGGTAAAAACAAGGCTTCTTCCTAAAGTTCAGGTAGACATTGTTGTGTGTAAGATACCCACCCAGGTGCTGGTTGATACGGTTAAGAAAGCATTATATACCGGCAATATGGGAGATGGAAAAATCTTTATTTACGATGTTGAAAATGTCATAAGAATAAGCACCGGTGAAGAAGGATATGACGCGCTGCAGGACAAGGAATACGAATAAGAAGCAACATGGCAAGTATTTTGCCATGTTGCATACCATTCGCAATCCTTCCGGAGATTTAATAATATCATATAATATCATAGGTTCATAAAACCAAATAAAAGACAACCGACACTTATATCGTTACGTAAAGCTCGGTTGTCTTTCTTTAACTTCTGAAAATCTTAGTTTACTTATAGCAATCAGCCAAGTCTTGACTTTGATTTTGAGTACATGTCGAATGCAACGGCCAGCAATACTACCATACCTTTTGCTATAGACTGCCAGAATACGTTCAATCCAATGATGGACATACCATTGTTCATAACGCCCATGATAAAGGCACCTACAACTGCTCCCCATATCGTTCCTACGCCGCCAGTTGCAGAAGCGCCTCCTATAAAGCATGCGCCAATGGCGTCAAGCTCAAAACTTTGACCGACATTAGGTGATGCAGCCATCAATCTTCCGGCAGTAACTATACCTGCAACACCGGCTAACAGTCCCATATTCGAATATACAAGGAACATCATCTTCTTGGTATTGACGCCGGAAAGCTCTGCCGCTTTAAGATTTCCACCCATTGCATACACGTGCCGCCCCGGTATGGTTTTTGTAGCTATAAAGGTATAGATTGCATATAAGGCTACCAGTAATATCAGCATGATGGGTAAACCTTCATCCATGGCAAGCCAGTATGAGAATATGTTTATAATGATAAAGAATGCAATTACTTTTGCAATAACTGATTGCATGGAAGGAACTTCATATCCCCTTGCCTTTTTACTTTTCCTGGTTAAGAAAACGACAAACACGTATACTATGGACAGAATAAACCCTACAAAAAGCATTGTCGCATTAAGATACTCGGGTTTATTCTGAAGTTTCAGAAAATCACCAACACGCAAAAATTCAGGTATAGTATTGGGTAAAATATCGGGTACTGAACCTGTACCGATTGTTACATACAAACCAGAAAGTGGTAATGTTTGACCGTTCAGTATCAAGTTGTCAATACCGCGGAAAATAAGCATACCTGAAAGGGTGGTTATGAACGGCGGAACTTTAACAAAAGCGATCCAAAAACCTTGCCATATCCCTGCCAAAAGACCGGTTATAAGACTTATAAGAATTGCAAACCAACTGGGTAGACCCATGGTTGTGGTCAACATACCCGACATAGCACTGACCAGGGCTACGATAGAACCAACCGAAAGGTCGACATTGCCGCCTGTCAGAATACAAAACATCATTCCTATGGCAAGTATCAACACGTAAGCGTTCTGCCGTACCAGCATTGACACGTTTCTTGGCCATATGAGCTTGCCTCCGGTTATGATTATGAACAAAATCATAATTACAACCAGGGCAAAAATCATTCCATATTGCCGAATATTAGAGTTTATAAATTCCTTCATTTTCTTCATACATCTTCCCCCTATCGCCCAGCAGAACTCCTGATTATTATGGACATGATTTCTTCCTGGGTCGCTTCGCTAGTCTTCATTTCGCCTACTACACGTCCCTCATTCATAATATACAGGCGATCTGTGATACCCAGTATCTCAACCAGTTCGGAAGAAATCACAATAACACATTTTCCGGCATCCGCCAACTGTAAGATTATCTTGTATATCTCATATTTGGCACCAACGTCAATTCCTCTGGTAGGTTCATCAAGAATCAACACATCGGGTGCGGCAAATATCCATTTGCTTAATACAACTTTCTGCTGGTTTCCTCCAGAAAGATTACCTACTTTTTGGAATACACTTGTTGACTTTATATTGAACCGTTCCCTGTATTCCTTACCTATAACAATTTCTTCATCTTCATTTACAACGAAACCGTTTGTGATTTGTTTCAAATTGGCCAGTGTTATATTGGATTTAATATCTTGTATGTGTATTAATCCGGCTTGCTTTCTGTCTTCAGTAACATAGGCAATTCCATTTTCTATTGCCTGTTCTACATTATGCAGTACTATCTCCTTGCCATCCTTGATAAGGGTTCCGCTTATCTTTGTGCCGTATGCTCTTCCGAAAACACTCATAGCAAGCTCGGTTCTTCCGGCACCCATAAGCCCGGCAAGTCCTACTATTTCACCTTTTCGGAATTTCATGTTTACATTATCAATAACAATCCTTTCCTCATTGAGAGGATCATATACAGTCCAATTCCTTATTTCAAAGCCTACCTCACCAATTTTCGGGGTATGCTTCGGGAAACGGTCCGTAAGTTCACGTCCAACCATTCCTTTAATTATACGGTTCTCACTAACAGGGACCGAATTATCAAGGGTCTCAATTGTTTTCCCGTCCCTCAGTACGGTAATGCTGTTGGCAATGCTTAAAACTTCGTGTAGCTTGTGGGAAATCATGATACATGTCAGGCCCTGCTCTTTATTTAACCTCTTCAAAAGATTAAGAAGATGCTCTGAATCATCATCGTTCAGGGCAGCTGTCGGCTCGTCCAGTATCAACAGTTCACACTTTTTACCGAGTGCCTTTGCTATCTCAACAAGCTGCTGCTTGCCAACACCTATATTCCTTACCTGCGTGGAGCATTTCTCGTTCAGTCCGACCGTCTTTAACAACTCGGTGGCTTCTTTATTGGTCTCATCCCAGTCTATTATACCGTGTTTAGCCCTTTCATTCCCTAGAAAAATATTTTCAGCGATAGTCAAGTAAGGACTAAGAGCCAGTTCCTGATGGATTATAGCAATTCCCACTGCTTCACTATCACGAATAGTCCTAAATCTGCACTCTTGTCCCTTATAAATAATGTCACCACTATATGAGCCGTAAGGATAAATACCACTTAATACATTCATCAGTGTAGATTTGCCTGCCCCATTTTCTCCAACGAGGGCATGAATCTCACCCTTCTTAACTTTAAAAGTAACATTACTCAGAGCGGTGACGCCAGGGAATTCCTTGGTTATATTTCTCATTTCAAGAATATATTCCGACATTGTCAGCTCCTTCTTTATGCATAGGTTTATATTGGAAATCTTTCATATGGATAAAAAGACTTCCTGACCATATGCAGTCTAAACGAGGCGGCCTTAGCGCCAGTTTTATTGGTAAGCTATATTATTTCAATTGAATCTGATTTCATACTTGAAAGGCGGCAGCTATGCTGCCGCCTCCTTAAAACATCTGTTATTGTTCATCTATTATTGTGCGTCCGGAATATCAGACAACTGATAGTAACCGCTGTCAACCAGCAATTCTTTCCAGTTGTTCTTGTCTGCGAACTTAATCTCGCAGTTGTATGAAGGAACATCAATTACACCGTTGTTATATGTAGCGTTTGTAGGTACCTGCTGTCCTGCAAGGATCGCATCTGTCATAGCAATAACCTGATTTGCAAGTACTCTGGTATCCTTGAATATTGACATGGACTGCTCGCCGCGGATAATCTGGCCTACATTGATCTTGTCGCAGTCTTGACCTGTGAGAACCGGGTAGGGTTTGCCTGCTGAGCCATATCCTGCTGACTTCAAGGAAGCTACGATACCTTGTGCAAGGCTGTCGTTAGGAGACAATACAACGTGAACAATATCGTCAGCATAGTAAGCGGTTAAGAGGTTATCCATTCTGTCCTGAGCAGCCTTGGAATCCCAGTTGGTAATAGCTATCTGATCCGGGAACTTGGTCTGGCCAGATTTTACAACCAGAACACCACTGTCTATGTATTTCTGCAGAACGTCCATTGCACCCTGGTTGAATAAGTAAGCATTATTATCACCCGGGTCTCCGCCGAAGCATTCCAAATTGAACGGGCCTTTTGCGCCTTTGTCAAGGCCAAGAGCTTGCTCTATGAATTCGCCCTGCATTTTACCAACGCCATAGTTATCAAATGTAGCGTAGTAATCGCATTTATCTGTATTTGTCAAAAGTCTGTCGTATGCTATTACGGGGATGTTCGCAGCTTTTGCCTGCTGGAGAACGCCGCCCAGTGCGCCACCGTCAATTGAAGCGATTACGAGAACATCGCATCCCATTGTGATCTGGTTCTCGATCTGGCTGTTCTGAACATCCTGTTTGTTATCAGCATATTGAAGATCTACTGTGTATCCTTTTGCCTCAAGTGCTGCCTTTACGTTGGCACCGTCTTCATTCCATCTCTGGAGTGATTTTGTGGGCATTGTAACGCCAACTTTCTTACCAGCACCAGTCTGCGGCTGCTCTGCAGGAGCCTGGCTGGGCTGCTCAGCTGGAGCTGAAGGAGTCGTTGTACTATCTGGAGTCTGCTGACTACCACAAGCGGCCAATGCTATAACCATAACCAGTACCAAAGCGATTGACAACAGTCTTTTCAGATTTTTCATTGATTTTTCCCTCCTGATTATTTTAATTTCTTCTGTACAAACTATAACATGAAGGCAATAGCAATTGTTTATTAAATGCTATAAATTTTTTCCTTTTGAATGTGTTTAATATACTGTATAGCAATATTTTTTCTGTAAAAAAAGTGCTATTACCATCCTTAAATCTTAAATCAAATTACATCTTGAAAATGTGAACGGTTTCTTCCAGGTTCTTAGCATCTGCTTTAAGTCTTTCTGCAGCCTTATTCAGGAGTTCAACCGTACTCAGTTGATTATCGGCTGTCATTTTTAATTCTCCTGAAGTAGCAGTAGCCTCTTCGGACGCCGCTGATATGCTTTCTATCGCATATAAAGTATCTTTCTTCGCTACTTCAATTTTACCGATTCCGTCCAGTATCACATCAATGCTTTCCACAAGACTCTCTACTTGTTTATTGATATCCGAGAATATCTCTATGGTTTTCTGCAATGCTTTTTCCTGGGAAGATACAATACTTTCTGCTTTTTTAGCCGTTAATACCGTTTTTTCTGTCTGAGCTTCAATATTCTTAATAATCAAGCCGATTTGTTTAGCAGAGGCTGCGGATTGTTCGGCAAGCTTGCGTATTTCATCCGCCACAACAGCAAATCCGGTACCTGCATCTCCTGCTCTTGCAGCTTCTATGGAGGCATTCAGTGAAAGCAGGTTTGTCTGCCTTGAAATATTGTCGATAGTAGCCACGATATTGCTTATCGTTGACGATTCGGCTTCAAGGCGCTGTATATCTTCGATAACCGATTGAGTAATGTTAACGGTATCTTTCGATTTACGATTCAGATCGTCTACTATTCCAATACCTGAGTTTACAACCTCCTTTGTTAAATTGGCAATGTTGTTCATATCAGAGGTTTTTTCAGTCAACCTGTCTATTTGATTGGACAGACCTTCCATCTGATTCAGGCAAACCTCTGAATCGGCGGCCTGTTGTGATAGACCCTGATCTATAATGTTTATGGAATTAGTAATCTGTTTAACAGCCTCCAGGAAAAGCCCGGAGTTTTTTGATACCTCTACGGCGGAGGATGCGACATTTTCGCTTACTCCTGCCATTTTTGTAATCAACGACCTCATCGCGGCTATCATATTATTTATACTCGTCGTCAGGGCCAAAAATTCGTCTTTCCTGTTAGTCTTCACTATTGCCGTCAAATCACCCGTAGCAGCTTTGGACAAGCCGCTGTTTATATTATTTATGGTTTTGCTTATACCGGATGAAATAATGGAACCGGTCATAATAGCAATAATACATGCAATTATAACCACTATTAATGTTACCATTTTAACATCTTCGGCTTGTTTTATTATCATATCTTTGGGGATAAGCGAGCATATCATTGCATTTCCGCTTTTTACTTTTGAATACAGATACAGATACTCCTTGCCGTTATAAGTTTCATAGCTGTGTCCGCTTAATTCTTCACCTGATTTTGAAATTTGATAGTATTCCTGGGAAGTGAAAGAGAAATCTCCCTCCGGAGCTTTGGTGTAAATCTCACGTCCGTCATCTGTAACAAATGCCGTAATGGTACCTTCTCCCAGATTAAGCTGGTTCAGGGCTTCCTTCACAAAATCCATTTTGACATCCAAAATTATATAGCCAATTACATTGTAGTTCTTATCATAAAGATTTTTATAAAGGGACATACAATAATGATTTTCGCCAACTGACACAACCCTGTCCAAATATTTATGGTAGCCGGCCCAATAGTTTACCAGGCCCAAATTGGGAAGTTTCTTTCCCTCATCAGATTCCAGGAACCGCTGATATGTATCTGCCGGGAGTACTTTGTAATTTGAGATCCCCTCTCCGTTTTTAGGAATCACAAATACGCTGTTCAGCATTTTATCGGTCATGGCAATTGATGTAACAAGGGATTGCACTTCGTTAAAGGTTATCTCTTCATTTGTGGTTTCATCATAACGAATACCCGAAAAATACTTTTTTACCTTTTCATTGGAATTTATTTGTGTAGCTTTTACATATAAGGATTCCAGACCGAGATTGTAGTACTGGCTTAGCATATTTAGAGTTGTTTCGCTCGCGCTCTCGAAATCCTTTATTATTCCCGTCGATGCTTTTGAGTATGATATGATGCCAAGCAGTATCATAAGACCTACAGGCACTATAAATGCCCCTATAAGTTTAAAACGTATCTTTCGAAAACTTTGTCTTATTTTTGCCATAATAGTTTCATTATTGTGGGATTTTGTTTTAGGAGTCCTGGTTTTAACGATTTTTGTTTTAGGTTTGTCACCTTTTTTCCCGGATAACTTTAACGGTCCCATTTGTAACCTCCATAAAAAGAAGTGCAACAATGCGGAATTATTTTTTCAGCTAAAACTATATCATACAAAAATTTGGAAATAAATATTGCGTTATAGATACTCTCTCCCCACGATGTTTAGAGTTTACGGAATATAATAAAAACCACGAAAAATCCCCCTTTAGAAATAACAGAAAAACAAATAGCATTTACTATTTGTTATAGTATTATCATACCACAATCCCCTTATCGTTTAACAAGTTATTGTAAATTTTTTTGTAATATTTTGTAGATTATCCTTTTCTTCTGAGACAACGAATGTAGGGAATGAAATAAAAAAAGGAGGGGTATATTTCCCCTCCTCAGCTTTCTGTGTGGTTAATCCTCAATCCTTATCGCCACATAAGCAAGGTCTTCTATGTCGATCTTACCGTCGCCGTTCATATCGGCCGCTTTGGCAACCAGCCATTCTGTTCCCGTGCATTCCTTGCCATAGTAGTAGGCCACAAACCCCAAATCAGCCACATCAATTATTCCGTCTTCATTGATGTCCGGTGTCGCTT
>JAAYFU010000023.1 GCA_012728095.1 Clostridiaceae bacterium | reverse complement strand
CTTTTCATTGTCGGAACAATAGGCGCTGGCTTGTTTAAAAGCGTCAAGCTTGGTGTTTTTCTGCTTTTGATACACTGGGTCTCAGGTTTAACAGCCGCAATTATCATAGGAAAACTGGCATACGGAAAGCGAAAAGACGATACCATACTAAACGGAGGAAGATATGATAAGGAATATAAAAAAAGCATCCCGGCAGCAATAAGCCTTCCGGCTCTAATCGCGGCATCAATTGAAGAAGCCGCAATACTGTGCATAAAGGTTTCAGGATACATTGTGTTTTTTGCCGTCATATCCGAGTTGTTATCGCTATTAGGAGTATTTTCTCTCTTGGCGGGATTTTTTGGCTTATTATTCACCGGCCGTTCACATGCATCGGTATTCTCCGAATTCATTACCGCCCTCTTAAGAGGATTCATGGAAATAACATCCGGAGCCCAGGCTGTTTACAATCTGAAAAGCTTCAAGCTCAATGTCCGGTTGGCTGTTGTATCAATCATTTTCGGATTTGCGGGATTCTCTGTCCATACGCAGGTTATGGGGATAATGAAAGGCACCGGATGCAAGTATCGGTTTTTCTTCCTTGGCAAACTGTTACATGGTATAATAGCGGGTATATTAACTATCCTTACCATAGGCTTCATGCCAATAACTGTCCAAACCTCGGAATTGGTGGCCGTTTCCGGTACTGGTTTATTGTGGACCCGCACTGTAATCATATTGGTTTTAATACTGTCTCTCATAATTAATCCTTACCGGGTATCACCGCTTGACAGAAAATCTTTATATAAGAACAGAAATTAGATATGTTTTATGACATACAAAGGTTACAGGCGCATTAAGAAAGGGACGGCTTTAATACCGTCCCTTAAAAAATAACTTTTAACAGCGAACTAAAAGGAGGTCTCTATCTATTTCAGTTCCTGGCGATTTTGTTTGATTACATTCAAAGCGTCTTCCAGTATTTCCTCCACCTTGTTAAGGATACTGTCAGCATATTCCCTGGTTCCCAGGCGAATTTCCCTGGCGTTCTTCTTTGAATTTGCTATAATTATCTCTGCCTGTTCATATGCCTTTTTGGTAATTTCATTTTCATCGACTAAAGCGGCAATACGAGATTCAGCGTTTCTGATAATGTTTTCCGCCTCCTGCTGGGCTTCGGCCAATATGCGTTGTTTTTCCTCAGCGATACGCTTTGCCGCTTTTATATCATCCGGCAGTTTCAGCCGTATCTCCTGGACCAATTCCAATACGGCCTCTCTATCTATAACACATCTCCCTCCTGAAAGCGGGATATTCATTGCGTTTTCTACCATATCTTCGAGCTGTTCCAAAAGATCAAGTAATTCCATGGTTCGACCTCCAACTAAAACAAGTTTATTTTCTTAGTTTTCTAATAATTATATCGGCGATTTGCTCAGGAACAAAATCATTAATTTTGCCGCCGTTCATAGCTACCGCCTTAACGGCGCTTGAGCTTAAAAATGAGTTTTGAATGCTGGTCATCATAAACAGAGTATCTATCTCATTATCCATTTGATGATTCAACAGAGCCATCTGCATTTCATACTCAAAATCCGAAACAGCCCTTAGACCCTTTATTATCGTCTTTGCATTGACCTTTCGCATAAAGTCTATCAAGAGACCGGAAAAGCTTGTGATCTCAACGTTGTCCCGTTTCCCTACCGCCAGGTTCAAAAGTTCGAGTCTCTCCTCGATTGTAAAAGTCGGCGTTTTGGAAGTATTGACTGAGACTAATACTATAAGCTTATCGCATATTTTTGACGCCCTGTTTATAATATCCAAATGACCGTTGGTTACAGGATCAAAGCTGCCGGGATATACAAAAGTTCTCAATAAACTTCCTCCTTTGTTTTTTGCTTAGCTTTGCCTTACATAAAATGAATATATCGTTTCCCCGTAGTCCTTGGTTCTTACCTTTCTCAGGCATCCCACACTGTCAGGGGGCTGTTCGTTAACATGATGTTCGCAGGCTATAATACCTTCTTCCGCTATTATATCAAATTCAACTATGTTTTGTATTGTCTTTGCAACAAAATTCATATTATAGGGTGGATCCATAAAAATTATATCAAATTTTGCGTTCCTTTTACTTAAAAGCTTTATTGCCTTAAAAACATCCAAAACAATTACCGTGGAATGATCCTCCAGTTTTGTCTTCTTTAAGTTTTCAATTATTATATTCCTGCAGTGCTTGCTGTTGTCCACAAATACCGCTTCTTTTGCTCCTCTGCTTAATGATTCTATTCCTAAACTGCCGGAGCCGGAAAACAGGTCCAACACTCTTGCATCCGATATATAAGGCATCAGAATATTAAATAAGGATTCTTTCGTCCTGTCCATTGTAGGCCGTGTATTCTTTGGATCAGGGGATTTTAACGGTACACCCCGGGCTGTTCCACCAATAACACGTAACATAAGTTCTCCAAAAAACCATGTTTTACTTTTTTCATCCTAATTTAACGATATTTCATTAAATTTTTCTTTTATTATATCATCTAACTTTTTATTCAACAGCATGTATTCGTCATTTAATAATAAATTGTTATCAATAATATGTTTTACGGCTTTCTGAACATCTTTTAAAATGTCCATATCACGATAAAGATTAGCAATCTTAAGTTCCGGCAGGCCATGCTGCCGGACACCGAACACATCACCCGGTCCTCTGAGTTCCAGATCTTTCTCCGATATTACAAAACCGTTATTGATACTCGTCATTATTTCCATTCTTTGTCTTGCAATATCACTTTTACTTTGATTAAACAAAATGCAGTAGGACTTGTATTTTCCTCTTCCTACCCTCCCTCTCAGCTGATGAAGCTGTGAAAGTCCGAAGCGTTCGGCATTTTCTATGACCATTAAATTCGCGTTCGGGACATTAACGCCTACCTCGATAACCGTTGTTGAAACCAGCACGTCAATCTGGCCGTCAACGAATTTTCGCATGACCTTATCTTTTTCTGAACTTTTCATTTTTCCATGTATCAGCCCTACTCTCAAGCCTTTCAGTTCATTGTCCCTTATACGCTCGGCAAGTCCTTCCGCTGATTCAGCTTCAATTTGACCCGAGTCTTCAACTAACGGGCAAACAATGTATGCCTGCCTGCCCTCGGCAACATTTTTTCTTATAAATTTATATACCCTCTCCCGGTATGATTCATTTACGGCATAAGTATCAATCGGTTTTCTTTCGGGTGGCAATTCGTCTATTATTGATACGTCCAAATCACCGTATAAAGTTAAAGTCAGGGTTCTCGGTATTGGAGTCGCAGTCATAACAAGCAGATCCGGGTTTTCCCCCTTAACCGAAAGTTTTGCTCTCTGGCGCACCCCAAAACGGTGTTGTTCGTCTGTTATCACAAGCCCCAGTTTATAAAACTCGGTATCATCTTCCAGGATTGCATGGGTACCAATCAAAACATCAATCTTACCTTCCCTTGCAAGCGCCTTTATTTCTTCTTTTTCTTTCTTTTTTGTGCTTCCTGTAAGAAGTCTTACGCTGATTCCGAGATCCTCGAAAAGTTGTTTCACACTCCTGTAATGCTGCTCGGCCAGTATTTCGGTAGGAACCATGAAGGCGCTTTGATACCCGTTTTTAGCAGCCATATAAATAGCCATGACTGCCACTATTGTCTTGCCGGACCCCACATCCCCCTGAATCAGCCGGTTCATTTTCCTGTCTGACTGCATATCATTGCAGATTTCTTCAAACACCTTTTTCTGCGCTGAAGTAAGCTTAAATGTCAGCTTATTTAACAGCGGGCTCATATCTACCGGCTCAAACCTGTTTCCCTTCTGTTCCTTGCTTATGCCTTTTGATTTCAAAAGGCATAATTGGAGAGTCAGAAGTTCTTCAAAAACAAGCCGTCTCCTGGCCTGCTCCATATGATGCAAGCTTTGGGGAAAGTGGATCTCTTCGTATGAAAAACCAATCTGGCTGAGATTATATTTTTCTCTTAAATTTTGCGGCAATATTTCCTCAAACTTGTTCTCGGCGAGTTTCAGCGAGTTTTCTATTACTGTCCTTAAATGTGTTTGAGTTAAGCCTTTAGTCAAAGGATAAACCGGAAGTATCCTTCCGGTATACTTGCCGGATTGTTCGGCTGTTTCGATAACAGGATTGTGCATCTCCAGCCGCATGCCGTTTCTTTTTACTTTTCCGAAAAAAACATATTCAGTCCCGTTTTTCAGGTAGTTCTTAATATAGCCCTGGTTAAACCATGTCATGGATAAAAAGGCTGTCCCGTCGGAAACAAGGGTCTTTATTATGGAGAGATTTCTCCGGGGCTTCGATTCTGTTACATCTGAAACAAGGGTCGCCTTTACTGAGCATTCCTCACCGTCTTGCAGCTCATTTATTTTTTTTAGAATTGATCTGTCCTGGTAATCACGGGGAAAGAAATTAAGCGCATCATTAACAGTATAAATGCCCAGTTTTGCCAAAAGCCTGGCCCTTGCTTCTCCAACGCCCTTTACATATTTTATGGACATCCTGAATATATCCCCCTGAGGCATGGTATACCCTCCGCCGCATGTGTTATTTAATAATATAACACAAAATGATTCGTATGGTACAGAAAGATCCTTAGGCTATAACCCGTTAAACCCTTGGAAAGGTTCTACTGATTTATTTTTCCTGTTACTTTTATAACCGGGATAAATCGCCTCAATGGTTAACGTGTTTATTGTATATCGAAGAATTATGGTATAATTAAAAAAATATATCTTTACATTATGTACTAATATTTCTTCTCCATTTAAGCCCGCAGTCAAAAGCAAGTCATATAAAATGTAAGAAAGCTGATAGTATTTACATTTTCTATTCGGAGGTCAAACACGATGAAATCATTTCCCGAGTCTCAAAAGTCCAAAATATGTATTCTGTTATCTCTCACAATTCTATTTACTCTTTGCCCTTTTAGCCATACCATATCTTCAGGCAGACTTTATCTGGATAAGGTATATCATCAAACTCTGAGTAATGCCACTGAATATGTCTTAGCATTGAAAGAAGACGGCTCTCTTTGGGCATGGGGAAGAGATCAATACCCGTTTGGCATGCATTCAAATCTGTATCCGAGTGATAATGTTCCGACCCCTAAAGAGTTAATGAAAAATACCAAGATCGTATCAATTTCAGCTGATTATCGAAATCGTATGTATATCATGGAAGACGGAAGTTTGTGGTTTCAGGGGAGAAACCCCACAGGAAAACTAATCTTAGGAGAATTTCCGAATCTTGACCTGACAAAGATAGCAGACAATGTGATATCAGCCGCTTGTAGCACTATGCATTGCGCGTACGTGACATATGACGGCAGCTTATATATGTGGGGATATAATTTATATGGTCAACTTGGGGATGGTACGACCGAGCCTTGTGAATCACCAAAAAAAATGATGGATGACGTGCTTACTGTCTCCATATCGGGTGATAATACGGTCGTTCTGAAAAGGGATGGGAGCGTATGGCAATGGAAATTTACCGGCGTTTATGAATCCAGAAAAATCACCAAGGTTATGGACGGAGCAATATATGCGTCAGCCGGAAGCTATCATTGTGCAGCAATTAAGGCAGATAATTCTCTATGGGTCTGGGGAGATAATTCCATGGGACAACTTGGAAATGGCAAGCGTACCATTGAAGATAAAGATTTCAATATAATTGTCAATAATAATTCTGAAGAACCGCTCAAAATCATGGATGATGTAATACTGGTTCAGGCAGACTGGTATAATACTGCCGCACTAAAGAAAGACGGCAGTTTATGGCTCTGGGGTCCGGAGTTCGATCGAATTTATGACGATAAGGCTCAGCCAGTTACTAAACCAAAGAAAATTCTTGATGATGTTGCCGGCTTTTCATTGGGCGCTTTTTCGCTTTATGCCATAAAAAAAGACGGTTCGGTTTGGGTTATGGGATATCCGGGAAATAACAGTTTTTTTGCAACTACCGGCCTTGGAACAGATAAAACTATAAAAGAACCCACTCCGCTTGGTCTGAAAGTTAAACTTCCGGGATTTGTCACACTTCCGGGTAAAACTCCATTCTCAGATGTGCCATTGGGGTATCCTCATGAAGATGCCATCAAATGGGCAAGTGAAAATGGTATTATAGTAGGACATAACGGTATGTTCAGGCCTGATGACAGCCTGACTGAAGCACATTTTGTTACTATGCTCGCAAAATACGGACAGGTTCCATATGATGAAACCTATATGGGCACACATTATTCCGATAAATTCTATAATGCCCTCGCTGAATACAACCTGCCGCTAAAGGGGTACACCGATCCAACGGCAAAGGACATACCACTCAACAGGGGGGAAATAGCCCGGATTATTGCCGCTGTATTCGGATTGGATTATGATCTGGAAGATTCCATTGTTTTTATGTATGCAAATAACTTTTCAGCCGGTATGTCAACAACGGAGAGAACGGTTGAAACATACGGTAAGGATTATCCATTTACACGTGCCGCTGCAGCGTCCTTTTTAAGCAAGATGAGTTCTGTAGCCCGTGTCGTTGATGTAAATGGTAATATTATTCCACTGAATAACAGGAAAATAATAGGTTTAAAGCAATAAAAACCGTAAAGAGAAATGAGAAATATCCAAACAGTTTCTCATTTGAAATAACATGACACCCTGCTGATAAATGCAGGGTGTCCTATTTGGTCAATATTATCGCTTAAACCCGCTATTTTATACGTGTAAGCCTCATGGCATTCAGTATTGCCAAAAGCGCAACTCCTACATCTGCAAAAACGGCTTCCCAAAGGGTTGCCACTCCTCCTGCCCCCAATACAAGCACAATCACTTTCACTACCATAGACAGGACTATATTCTGATACACGATTACCTTTGTTTTTCTGGCGATTCGTACCGCTTCCGGAATTTTGCCCGGCTCATCGGTCATCATAACAATATCTGCTGCTTCTATCGCCGCGTCAGATCCCGTCCCGCCCATGGCAATCCCGATATCGGCTCTTGCTATAACAGGCGAATCATTTATACCGTCTCCTACAAAGGCTATCTTCCCGGTATTTTTACGCTCCTCAATAATCTTTTCAAGACAGTCAACCTTCTGATGAGGAAGCAGCTCTGAATACACCGACTTTATACCAAGTTTTTGGGCTGCCGCATCAGCTGCGTCCTTCCTGTCACCGGTCAGCATTACTATATCGTCGACACCCAGGCTTCTCAGCTCTTCGATAGCCTTTATTCCGTCTTCTTTAACTGTGTCCTCAAGGATTACCGATCCGGCAAATTCCCCGTCAACAGCAAGATACATAAGTGTTCCGGAACTCTTAACCTCTTTAACTTCAATATTGTATTTACTTAAAAGTACACGGTTTCCCAATAGTACGGCTTTCCCCGATACCTTTGCAGAAACACCCATTCCGGCATATTCGGCATATTCGGTAACCAAATTCTTATCCGGTTCCTTTCCATACTTTCTCAAAACCGAAACTGCCAACGGATGGCTGGAAAAGGCTTCGGCATGAGCCGCATAGTAAAGCACCTGTTCTTTTGTAAAACTGTTCTCATTAATTATTTCTGTAACCTCAAATGAACCGTTTGTTAATGTGCCGGTTTTATCAAATACCATGGTATTTACCTTTGCCAACGCTTCAAGGTAATTCCCGCCCTTAACCAGTATTCCTCTCTTCGAGGCTGCTCCGATTCCTCCGAAGAAACCCAATGGTATTGATATCACTAATGCGCACGGACAAGATACTACCAGGAATACCAGGGCACGATATATCCATTGGCTGAAATCCCCGTTAAATAACAGTGGAGGAATCACGGTCAGCAAAGCCGCAACCCCAACCACCACAGGGGTATAAACAGCTGCAAATCGTGTTATAAAGCGCTCTGACACTGCTTTTTTCCGTGCGGCGTTCTCTACCATGGATAGAATCCTGTTAACCGTTGAGCTTTCAAATATTTTTGTAACCCGAACGATTAAGACTCCTGAAAGATTAATACTTCCAGATAATATCTCATTCCCGGCTCCAATCTCCCTGGGAAGGGATTCTCCTGTTAAAGCAGAAGTATCAAGTGAGGAAGTGC
The DNA here is from genome assembly GCA_012728095.1 of Clostridiaceae bacterium. GTDB lineage: Bacteria > Bacillota > Clostridia > DSM-8532 > DSM-8532 > DTU059. The sequence continues at coordinate 29,393 of JAAYFU010000023.1, read as the reverse complement.
CCTCAATGACTATGCCGTCCAATGGCACTCTTTCACCAGGACGTATGACAATCAAATCCCCTATCTTTACATTTGACGGATCTACCTTTTCATAGCCTTCAGGAGTTTTAATATTTGCATAATCCGGCTTTATTGCAATAAGGCTTTTAATTGCCCTTTTCGAATGATCGACCGCATAATCCTGGAACAGTTCACCAACCTGGTAGAACATCATAACTGCTGCGGCTTCGGGATATTCTCCTATTATAAACGCGCCAACTGAAGCAATGGACATTAAAAAGTTCTCGTCAAAAACATTGCCCTTTGAAATATTTTTCACTGATTTTATAAGCACCTTATGTCCAAAGACTATGTAGGTCAGAATAAAAAGAATCAGTTTAAGAGTTAAGTTATTGACAAGAAAGAATCCCGCAAAATAAGAGATTGCTGCAAGTATATAAATTAACAATGTCATCTTTGATATCATTTGCCGTTGATCTTCGACTTTATTATCATTTATTACCAGCTTTGATCCTGCCTCGATGCTTTCCATTATCTCCTGAATTCGGCTTTCAATCTGTTTTAATGCGCTGTCATCAGCAATTTCTACCGACAGCCTGGAAAGCGGAAAGTTTATAATGGCATCATTGACGCCGTCAATTTCCTTAATGCCTGCTTCAATTTTGCCTGCGCAATTGACACAACTTAGGCCTCTTACTTCATAGTCCCTTTTTATTGTCATATAAATCACCTGCTATTCTTCTGTTATATGCTCCATACCAAGTTCAAAGATTTGTTTAATATGGCTGTCGGCCAGCGAATAATATATTGTCTTTCCCGATCTTCTGCTTCGCACCAGCTTTGAGGCTTTAAGAACCCTTAACTGATGTGAAATGGCTGACTGTGTCATATTAAGCAGATAAGCAATGTCGCAGACGCACATCTCAGATTCGAAAAGAGCCCAAATAATCTTTATCCTGGTTGAATCGCCAAACACTTTAAAAAGCTCAGCCAAATCATAAAGATTATTCTCTTCCGGCATATTCTGCTGAACCTTTTCTACAATGTCATCATGAATACATATTTGTCCGCAGGTTTCGGCTTTCTTTTTCTTATTGTTCATACTCATACCCGGTACACCTTTCCGTAATAAATAAATTTTATAAAGTTTACTTTTACGCTATAAAATACAATAACATATGAACAATTGTTCATATGTTATTGTACACCTAATTAAAGTAAATTGCAATATAAAATTTAGGTTTACTGAAAACACCGATTAATCCGCCTGAAATGCAGAAGACGGACTATTCCTGCCCGTGGTCCGCCTTCCTGATCTGCGCTCTTTTTATCTTTCCGCTGATGGTCTTTGGAAGCTCGTCAACGAATTCAATTATACGAGGATACTTGTATGGCGCAGTTACACTTTTCACATAATTCTGTATATCACGCTTCAATTCTTCTGAAGGAGTATAACCTTTTGCCAAAACAACTGTTGCTTTAACCACCGTTCCTCTTATGGGCTCGGGTGCTCCTGTAACCGCGCATTCCACCACTGCCGGATGTTCTATTATTGCGCTTTCTACCTCAAAGGGACTTATACGGTAACCGGAAGCCTTAATCACATCGTCATTTCTTCCCACAAACCAAAACAGTCCGTGCTCATCCATGTAAACAACATCCCCGGTGTGATATGTATTGTTATACCAAACCTTTTTTGTTCCTTCTTCATTTTTGTAATAGCCGTTGAAAAGTCCAACAGGTTTATTGGTATCCACATCCCTCACAACAAGTTCGCCCTCAACACCAACAGGAACAGAATTCCCGTCTTCATCCACGATATCAATATTGTATGCGGGATTAGGCTTGCCCATAGCTCCGGGATCTATATCCAGCCATTCAAAATTAGCCACCATAACCGTGGATTCAGATTGTCCGAAACCGTTTAATATCTTCAGACCCGTATATTTCTCAAAAGTATAGAATACCTGGGGATTTAGAGGTTCGCCTGCGGTTGAGCAGTGCACCAGGGAAGACAAATCATATTTTGATAAATCCTGTTGTATCAAGAATCGGTAAATTGTCGGAGGCGCGCAAAAAGTAGCCAGTCTGTACTTTTCTATAGTTTTCAGCAGTTTTTCAGGGTCAAACCGCTCCATATCATAAACAAACTGGACCGCTCCGCAGATCCATTGTCCGTAGAGCTTTCCCCAGCCAAACTTAGCCCAGCCTGATTCGGCCACGGTAAGATGAAGGCCGTTTTCCACCACCCGCTGCCAGTACTTGGCGGTTACGATATGCCCAAGTGGATATGTAAAGTCATGACATGCCATTTTAGGCATACTGGTGGTACCGGAGGTAAAGTATATCAGCATAAGGTCTGAATTCTTTGTAGCTTCGTCTCCTGTAGGTCTCACCCAAATATCTGAGGCATCTTGAACTTCCTGGTCATAGTTAATCCAGCCTTCACGTTCCCCGCCGACCAATACAGTAGCTTCAACCGTAGGTGAATCAGGCAGCGATTTTTCAATACTGTCGATTACCTCCGGCCAGTTGTATGACACTATCATCTTTACCTCTGCGGCATTGTTCCTGTATATGATATCCTTTTCTTTAAGCTGATTGGTTGAAGGAATATACACAGCGCCAATTTTGCACAGGGCAAAACAGAAAAAGTAAAACTCATAGCGCCTTCTTAAAATAAGCATTACTTTATCGCCTTTTTTAATTCCTTTTGCCTTTAAAAAGTTCGCTGTTTTATCAGACCAGAATTTTAAATCAGCGAAGGTAAAATATCTTTCTTCCCCATGATCGTCGCACCAGACCAATGCCAGTCGTTCCGGTTCCAGTCGGGCATATTCATCGATAATATCGTAGGCAAAATTAAAGTTTTCGGGAACTTTAATCTTTAAATTTTGAGCGAAATCTTCATAACTTGTAAATGTTTCTTTTTCCAAATATCGGTGCGCCAGATTCATTTAATTATCCTCCTATAGTAGAATCACCGTTAAAAATTTCGCTTCTTTATTATCCAACGGAAGCATTTTATGGAGTATCATCGGGTTAAAATACAAAGAGTCGCCCGGCTCCAGAATATATTCATCCTGGCCTACTATCACCTTCATACGGCCTTCAAGGCAATAGTTGAACTCCTGTCCTTTATGGGAAACAAGTTCAGGGTCCTTGCCCGGTATTAGCGTTACCAAAAGCGGCTCTATCTTTCTTTTTGCATATTTATAGGCAAGGCTCTGAAATTCGTATTGATCATAACGTTCGACTCTTAAGCCTTCTCCTTTCTTTACATAGCAAACATCGCGGAGCTTAGGCGAAGTTCCTGTAAGAATCTCGGTCATATCAACCCCGAAATAATTTGATATCTCATTAAGAAGGCTTACCGGAATATCATCCTCGCCTTTTTCATACTGTTCATAAAGAGTCGGACTAACACCAAAAGCCTTGGCAACTTCCTCGATTGAAAGTCCTGATAAGAGCCTTAACCCCCTTACTCTGGTAGCAATATCCTTATTCTTTTCATTCATATTCGCTGATCCCCTCTCCGAACTTATTCACAATATTCTTTTAATTTTTCGAAATCCAGAATTCTGAATGCTGACAGATGAAAATCAATAATACCTTCATCTCTCATTCTTGAAAGCTCCCGGGACATGGATGGCCTTGAAACATTCAAGAATTCGGCCAATTGTTGGCGGTTCATTGGCAGGGTAAATGTTGTGGTCTTATTCTTGAGGTATTGTTCATAAAGAAAAGTGCATAGCTTAGATCTCATGGTTTTTATAGAGATATACTCCATTTTTTTGCTAAGCTTTAAAGCGCGCTCCGAAATCACCCCCAGCATGTTTCTAACCAAAGAATTGTGCCATTCGCATGCGTTAGTACATTGATCTATTATCTTGTTTTTAGGAAAGAAGCAAACAGTCAATGGAGTTATAGCCTGTATCAAAGCCGGCCATTCATTTTGACGCGCAAAAACTGCTATCTCTCCGAACATTTCACCCGGGCTCAGATTTTTAAGCAAAATCCTGTTTCCTGAAAAAGTCTCCTTAAAAACTGAAGCCTCACCTTTAAGAACAATACCCAGACTATCCAACTTCTCTCCTTTTCGAACCACTATAGCATTTTTAGGATAGCTTTGGACCAAAGGATCAAGACACGTTAAAAGCGACTTTAATTCATCTTTTCCGATATTATTGAATAACTCGCACTTTTGCAGAGCCGGAAGGTAGATTTCGTCCATTTTCTTCTCCTGAGAAAAAGTCTTCATTGCACTATTGCTTTACAGCAGTAAACAAAATCAAAAATATTATACCATGATTAGTACTTTCATGGCAGAAAAAAAATCTATAAAAACGGATTTACAGTGCTATTTTAATTTTTTAAAGGATATTCTTATTGTAGGGTAAAAACAAGGAGCGTATGTTGATTGAAAAATAAAAAAATTACAGCATTTAAAGTTGCCGGAACTTATATAGGAACCATTGTAGGCGCCGGATTCGCTTCAGGCCAGGAGATCCTTCAATTCTTCGTAAGTTTCGGCAAAAAAGGACTTATCGGAATCTTCACAGTTACAGTTTTGTTTATTTATTTCGGGTATATCATTATGGAAATGGGCTTTAAGCTTAATGTTTCATCGCATCTTCCCATAGTAAAAGAAGTTGGAGGAAGATTCCTTGGTAGTTTCTCCGACGCTGTAATCACCTTTTTCCTTTTTGGTGCATTGACCGCAATGATTGCAGGATCCGGAGCCCTCTTTAATCAGGAATTTAATCTTAATCCCTTACTTGGCAGCCTGTTTATGGCTACCATTACCGTCATTACGGTTTTAGGCGGCTTTAACAGCATCGTAAACTCTATAAGTTTTGTTGCCCCTTTCCTGGTGCTTTCAGCAGTTTTAGTCGGTATTGTAACCCTGTTAACAGCTCCGCCCTTATCCCAAATAGAACATAATGTTATTGAACGGCCCGTAATGCTCAGAAACTGGCTGTGGGCTTCAATACTTTACATATCCTATAACATAATACCTTCAATCTCGATACTGGGTCCCCTGGGAAACCAGACCAAGGACAAAAAAACCATCCGAAAAGGCGCACTTTTAGGCGGAACCGGACTTGGCATCGGAGCGGCGGCAATATTCCTGACCCTTTATGTAAATGCAGATTCAATAAAGCACTTGGAGATTCCAATGATTATGGTTGCCCGAAATATTTCTCCCTGGTTCAGGATAATATACGCAATTGTATTACTGGCTGAAATCTATACTTCTGCAGTAAGCGATTTATATGGTTTTACGGCCAGAATATGCAACATGAACACAAAAACGGCTGTTTTTGTTGTTCTGGCCTGCTCCTGCCTGGCTTTTTTAGCAAGCCTTACCGGTTTTTCAAACCTGGTAAAATATCTGTACCCCACGATAGGTTATTGCGGGGTACTGACACTGGTTTGTTTGGTTTATCATAGATATAAAGCATAGTCTGATTCCTGAATACAGTGAATCAAAGGATTTAAAAAAATTACATTATCGGAAAATGTATAAAAAGGTCATTTAATCTTAGAGTTTTTTTCCCTCAACAGCAAAAACCAACTATATATAGTCGTAGATATTAACCTTCCAGGATATAGAATTACCAGTAAAAATATCAACATTCTATTCAAATCATCGGAATACCTGAATGGATGGTCCATTAATCCACCCAGCCATCCGATATTTGAATAGTCAGGTCTTGGAACAATCCAATAGCTAATTAGACAATATACAAATACAATGCCAACGTAAATTAGAAAACCTTTATATTGGAATTTCAATCCAAAGATCAATATGTAAACTCCAATAAGTATCGCAACTGATATTATTGATTTAAATATCAACATTCCTTTACCTTTCCTTAACTGATTTGGGTCAATCTTCTCTATATTTCCGACATTTCCGGGGTTCAGATATTCACCAAAGAACTCAAATAAACCCATACTAAACACCCCTTGAATATCACTAGATGATTATTATTGCATATAACGTGAGGGTATTTTGCGATACATTTTTTTATACTTGATTATAGACGACCATTATCAAAGACTTTTCCGACATATGCCCTGAAACGTAACCGCTTTGTCAGTTGATGGCCCAGTGCCACGTATTCAAACGGCGCCAAGGATATCGACCGCTTAATAAAAACGTATCAGTATAAAACTCTTTGTTTACAATAAAATGTCTCTTAGGCTTACGCTGACGAATTATTTTTTATCAATATATCCTACTTTAACATGTGTGCCATCACAAAATGGTTTGTTGTGGGATTTGCCGCAGCGGCATAAAACTACCCTGTTTCTTATCTCATATGTAGACCCATCCGATGATTCAATCGGTATTCTCCCTTTAACGAAAATACCACCGCTTACTTTCATTTGATAGTCCTGAATGATATCAATTGATGGTTCATACTCCGGCTCGATCTCATTTCCTTGTTTATCCCTGGCAACAAGCCTGCCGGAAGGGCATTCACAAGCACCACGTATTGCTTCCTGAATGTTTTCTTCATTATCAGAATTCATTACCAACTCCCACACATCACCTTTTTCCCTATGACAAAACCATGCTAAAGCGCATCTTTTATCATCCAAAAGATCAATGCCTGGTCCTTCCAGCAATTCACTTCTGCTTTCATATGTGTTGTTGGGAGCGGTCTCAGTGCCATCAAATCCTATCTTCACATGGGTTCCGTCACAGAATGGTGTATTCTTTGTCATGCCACAGCGGCAAAGTAAATATTTCTCAGACTGGGGAAACTTACGTCCATCTATGTACTTATATTTTTTATCAACATAACGGATAATTTTTTCTGATAAAGGTATATTGCCAGTTACAAGATATGGGCCGTTTTTTAGAATTTTAATCCTGTAATTCTTTTTATCCATAAAACTATTAATCCTTCTTTCAGCTATATAAAACATGTCTACATTACTATTATATTCTATTGAAAAAACAAAATCATTAATCATGACTACTATCGAAAGACAATATTCAAAAACCCAGCCAAATATTACAATAATAATGTTTACACTTCTAACAATTATGCTCTAATAATAGTAGAGATGGCGACGCTTGTTGCTGTCAGGTCTTAGTAATAGTGGTTATTCATCTTAAACGGTTTATTTAAACCGTTTTTTCTTTGTCTTTTTGATTCTATTACCATGCTTCCAAACTAAGATTATGCAAAAAGTACCTCGAATAAATTGTCAGACTTGTTTGTAATAAAACTTATAAACTCTTCAATATTACCTGAAGATAAATCCTTCTTCTGCAGTACAGTAAATTTTTTATTCCATATTAAGATAATTAAATCTTCCGTTATAAAAATATTCTCAATATCGCTATAGGCAAAATTAATCTTATCCTCTAATTTAACCTCATCATCTGTAAAAATAACTTTAATCTGACGCTCTGGAATTTTCTTATATTCGGTGAAAAGCTTTACAGCAGCTTTATCAAATGATGTAAGCTTTTTCTTTTTCGATTTTCTTCCTTGCCGGAAATATATTATTCCCATACATACTGATAATGCTCCCACCAGCAGCGGTACCAGCAATTCTTTGGGTTCCACAAGTGATGGAATCAATACAAAAAGGCCCACAATCATTAGGATTATGCCATATATCCTGTACCTGACATGTCGTTTTTTAAGTACTTCTTCAGGTACTTTTCCCCTCGAGTTCATTTTATCGGTAAACCTCCAGAGCTTAGGATATCGTTGTCTTGAGACTAATTCCGTTCTTTTTTCTAAAGCCTTGCTTACCTGGGTTTTAAATAATCCCTCATTATACTTGCTTAAAACAAAAACATACTCCATGATTATTTCTCCATTAAACAAATATTCAAAGTCCAAAGGCCATAACCTCTTTTGCCGACAAAAAAAGCAACTCTGCTGTTAAACTCAAGGCTTTCAAAACTATTTATGATAGGCATATTAGAAGGATATTCATTTTAATTTTCAACTTCATCTTTTCTAGTACGCACACTCCCTGATTTATAAATCATTCATTTCAACAATCACCAGTTCTTTGGTGTTTTTCTTTATCATATTTTTCATATATGTACCCAATTATTGTTTTTTTGTTATTATACCATTTAATAGAATAATTTTGGAATAATTATTAATGTCAAGATAAGATCCTTCGACTCCGCTACGCTCCGCTCAGGATGACGGGGGATTAAGATCCTTCGCTGGCACAGGATGACAGGGGAGCAAGATCCTTCGCTAGTGCTCAGAATGGCAATACTCTATATTTACGATGGTGTTGATGGTTGCAAAATTGTTCGAAATGACGGTTGACAATTTTAAGGTTACATCATATTATATTTTAAAAATCATCATGTTAAATACGATGACGGGGAAAAGTAAGATTGTCTTAGCTTACAGGGAGAAACCATCATAGACTGAGAGTGGTTTCATGAATTAAGACATTCCGAAGTTCTCCCTTGAGTACACGAGCTAAATGCGAAAGCTAGTAGGCGAGTGCGTGGGCCTGACGTTAAAAAGGCAGGATATCGGATATTAAGTATCCCGTATCTGGTGAGTGCATCAATTTTTATTGATGAATTTGGGTGGTACCGCGGAGCATAGCCTTCGTCCCTTACAGGGATGAAGGCTTTTTTAATTCTATAAATTAAGATACTGAACAGGAGGACATAATTATGATAATTGTATTAAAAACAGGTGTTGATAATGAGAAAGTAGAATCCTTGAAAAGCTGGTTGATTGATAAGGGATTAAGCATAGCCCCCATTTATGGCACTGAAAAGACGGTCCTTGGTCTTGTGGGTGATACTTCCCACCTGTCAATAGACGAGGTCAGCATGCATGAAGCCGTCGAGAAAGTCTTAAAGGTTCAGGAGCCGTATAAAAAAGCAAACCGTAAATTCCATCCTGAAAACACTGTTATTAAGGTTGGAAATGTACTGGTAGGAGGCAAGGATATCGTAGTCATTGCAGGCCCTTGTTCGGTAGAATCTGAAGAACAGATTATGCAGATTGCTCAACAGGTAAAGAATGCAGGAGCCAGCATGCTTCGGGGCGGCGCTTTCAAGCCCCGCACATCGCCTTATGCGTTCCAGGGGTTAAGAACCGAAGGGCTCATGCTTTTGAAAAGAGCCGGCGATGCAGTTGGATTGCCTATCGTCTCGGAAATCACGAATCCGTATTACTTGGAGATATTCGAACAATATGTTGATCTGATCCAGGTAGGCGCCCGTAATATGCAGAATTTTGAGCTCTTAAAAGAACTTGGAAGAATTAAAAAGCCGATACTGTTAAAACGAGGATTCGCAAATACAATCGAAGAGCTTTTAATGGCCTGCGAGTATATCATGAATGAAGGAAACCAAAATGTTATTTTATGCGAGAGAGGCATCCGTACCCATGAAAACTATACCCGAAATACTCTCGACTTAAGCGCGGTTCCCGCTCTTAAGCGAATAAGCCATTTGCCTGTCCTGGTTGATCCCAGTCATGGATGCGGACTGTCATGGATGGTGGAGCCCCTGTCAAAGGCGGCAATTTCCGTAGGTGCCGACGGTGTAATTATTGAGGTCCATAATAATCCTGCAAAGGCTCTTTCTGATGGACCTCAGTCCATTACTCCGTCAGAATTCTCATACATCATGCCCAAGTTACGAGAATATGCCCGCCTGGAAGGAAGGCATATCTCTATCCCCCATACCGTTGCCTATGCGGGAACTCCAGGCTCCTTTGCCAATGAGGCCGCGGAAAAGTTATATCCTACGCATGCATTAACCGGCCTTGAACATTTTGAGGATGTTTTTGACGCTGTTTTAAACAACAGGATAGAAATTGGTGTGGTTCCTGTTGAGAACACTTTAGCAGGCAAGGTTGAAAGAGTACAGGAATTGTTGGAAGATGAGAACATTGAGATAATCAACAGGATTAAGCTGCCTATAAAACAGATGCTTGTAGCGCCTGCCGGAACAGAGCTATCCAGTATTCGTAAAATATATTCCCACGAAAAAGCTTTTGAACAATGCAAAAAATTTCTTTCTACCATGCCCGAGTGTAGGCTGATACCTTATTCTACGACTTCCGCCGCCGCAGCGGTCGTTGCCGCCCTAAACGACAAATGCTCTGCCGCTATAGCAAGTGAAACAGCAGCACGGCTGAATCGGCTTGAGATCATTAAGGATTCCATACAGGATGAGGAAGAAAACTATACGGAATTTGTGGTGTTCAGAAGGAAGAAACGGGCATGATATGTTTCATAAAGATCCTTCACTGCGTTCAGGATGGCGCACCACATGTCATTCTGAGCGTTAGCGAAGAATCTTTGTGTTAACAAAAAAGATTCTTCATTCCGCTTCGCTACGTTCAGAATGACTGTGAGGCAGATCCTTCGACTCCGCTCCGCTTCGCTCAGGATGACAGTAGAGGCGCTCCGCTTCGGTCAGGATGACGTCTGTAAGCTGTTGATTTGCTAAAGGGTACGAGACGGACGGAATAGGATCCAAGCCTTAAAATGAACTATTTTTACGTTGGTTCGTCTAATTATTAAAAGTTATTTAATGACAAGGAAACTCAGGTGATAAAACATGAAGAAATTATTGGTGCTTTTAGCTATTATTTCGGTATTAATAACTTCTGTAGCCTGCAGCTCCGGAAATGCTTATGATGTATCCAGTGTAAGCGAATATGTGGTAGACGGCAGTAGCAAATTCGCGTTTGACATGTTCAAAACCCTCAACAGTGAGGATGCTGATAAAAATGTTTTTATCTCTCCGTTAAGTATCTCCGTTGCTTTAACCATGACATACAACGGAGCTGATGGTGATACAAAAGAGGGTATGGAAAAAGTTCTCGGGTTTACAGGCATTGACAAAGCTTTAGTGAACCAGAGCTACAAGAATTTGATTTCTCACCTGAAAAACCTAGACAAGGATATTAGCTTAAATATTGCTAACTCCATTTGGATAAGAGAAGGCGAACTTATAAATAAAGAGTTTATAACAAGGAATGAGAAGAATTTTAATGCTGAGGTAAGCTCCCTTGATTTTTCGGACCCAAAATCCGTCGATACAATAAATAAATGGATCGAAAAAGAAACTAAAGGCAAAATCGAAAAAATGCTCACGGGCCCAATTGACTCATCTATAATTATGTATATTATTAATGCCATTTATTTTAAAGGTGAATGGACAGAGCCGTTTAAGCCTGAAATGACCTCCAAAGCTAATTTTTATGCCTATGACGGCAATACGATCACCGTGGATATGATGTCCCGCACAGGCGAATATGAATACGCCAAAAGAAATGGTTATAAAGCCATCCGGCTTCCTTACGGGAAAAATAAAACTTCAATGCATGTTATTCTTCCGGATGAAGGTGTTGATATTAATGAGTTTATTGAAAATATGACTCCGGAACAATGGAATATTATTAAAAGCTCATTGAAAAAGACCAGAGGAGTTCAACTGAAACTGCCGAAATTTAAGCTTGAATACGGAATAAAAAGTCTCGGCAGTGGTTTAAAAGCTCTCGGCATGGAAAAAGCCTTTGCCGCAAATGCAGATTTCAATGGGATAAGAGATGGAGTATATATAAATGATGTACTTCATAAAGCAGTTATAGAAGTTAACGAGGAGGGCAGTGAAGCCGCTGCCGCCACGGTAGTAGTCATGGCAACCTCAGCTCATGTTGAGCTGATAACTTTTATAGCTGACAGGCCGTTTATTTTCTTGATAACCGATGATACAACCGGCACAGTTTTGTTTATGGGCAAAGTATTGAGCATTTAGATAATTTGACTTTAGACACCCTTAGCTAATGCGAGGGGTATTCTGAGTTGACATAAAGATTCTTCGGCCGTTTTATGCCCTCAAAATGACACATGTTTATTAGTATATTTTTCACTCCTTAAAGCAATAATAATGGGCAAAACACGAAAGGAGTGAGCCAATGGCCAAAAACCCACGCAACAACCCAACTTATAACTCAAGCGAAAAACAAGCAAAGAGCGGCGAAAATAAAAAGCGGCTGGATCAGGTACCAAACAGTAAGAATCCAAAAGTACCGGGTAACGAGGCGCCTTATAATTAACATATTTTGTCATCAAATTCAATGTATAATATGAAAATGATGATACAAAATATTAATGAACAAATGAGGTGTTAGAAGAATGCGCCCCGAGGAAAAAACACAGCATACGTCGAATCAGGTTTGTTGGGAGGGCGCAAAGAAACACTCAAAGCAGGGCGGTTCTGTTGTTAAACAGATTACCGCCCCCTTTATCTTAAAAACGGTTTTGGTCGTCATATCTCCGTGATGAGGGTCTTTTCAATATAGTGCTGATACCGGCAATTATCAAAGCTCCGCCTGCAATGTATTTGAAGTATCTGCCAATAAGTCTCATGGTACCTATCGAGAAAAATATCACCGCTATTCCCGTAAGAATAAATACGGGAATAAGAAGACCGGGATCCCTGTTTCCGGCAATATAAAGGAGAAACAATCCCACAGCCGGAGCAATGATGAAACCTGGCCATAATACTCCCCAGAGATTAAACAGTTCGGATAAGAAGCATGTTCCCGCAATGGTAAACAAAATACCTATCGGCACAAGCAACCCGGGACTTCTGTTGCCGAACAAATAGAGCAATAAAAGCCCTACTGCCGGAGATGCTATGAACAACGGCCATACCAAATGGTAAGAATTGAGCATTTCTCCCAGAAGGAATGTTACTCCGAGAGTAAAGAAGATACCGGCCGGAACCAGATAACCTGCTCCTGAAGGTCTTCTTGAAAGGTAGCCAAGGAAGAAGAAAAATCCTATCGCAACGAACATCATGGGCCAGGTTAAATTCACCAGCCATGCCGTAAGTCTCTCTATGTTGCCGGATATTGTCAATATGCCGATTATAACAAGTATGGCCCCAAGAATATATTTCGAATTGTTTCTCATACTCAATAACGCCTCCGCTTTAATCTAATTCGAGTATACAGTAACTAAATGATAAAACAATGGGACCATAATTAAAATTAGATTAAAAAATCAAAGAATCAGCATAGCATCTCCGAAACTGAAAAAACGATATTCCAACCTGATTGCTTCCTGGTATGCCTGCATTATCCTGTCCTTTCCGGCAAACGCGCTGACCAGCATTATTAACGTGGATTCGGGAAGATGGAAATTGGTTACAAGAGCATCAACTACTTTAAATCTATACCCGGGATATATAAAAATATCCGTCTCCCCGCTGCCCGGCCAGACTCTTCCGTTTTCGTCCGATGTGGTTTCCAAAACACGTACACTGGTGGTCCCTACGGCAATTACTCTTTTCCCCTCTTCTTTTGTCCTGTTGATAATGTCACAGGCTTCCGGAGTTACAGAGTAAAATTCCTTATGCATGTGATGCTCCGTAATATTTTCGGTTTTCACCGGACGGAAGGTGCCAAGGCCGACATGAAGAGTCACTTCCGCAACCTTAACGTCTTTTTTGGCAAGGTTTTCAAACACTTCATGAGTAAAGTGCAGACCCGCCGTAGGGGCAGCCGCTGAGCCGTTTATCTTGGAATAAATTGTCTGATACCGCTCCTTATCCTCAAGACTTGCATGTATATACGGCGGCAGCGGCATTATTCCTACTTTATCAAGAATCTCCTCGAATACTCCGTCATAATAGAATTCTACAATCCTGTTTCCTTCTTCAACTATTTCAAGGATTTCAGCCTTTAAAAGACCGCTGCCGAAAACAAAACGGCTTCCGGGCTTTGCGATCTTTCCGGGCTTTAGTATGACTTCCCAAATGTCTTTCTCTTTTCGCTTCAAAAGTACAAATTCTATTTTTCCGCCGGTTTTCTCCTTTTCTCCTAAAAGTCTTGCCGGGATCACTCTGGTGTTGTTTATCACCAGGCAATCCCCAGGATCCAGGAATTCAGGCAGATTTTTAAATAGCTTATGAACTAAAGTATCACTCTTTCTGTCCAGGACAAGAAGCCTGGACATATCACGTCTCTCGGCGGGATTTTGGGCTATCAGTCTTTCAGGTAACTCGTAACTAAAATCTTTTAACTTCATAGTAATTTCATTAGAAGAGAGTTGCTCCGTTCAATAAATTTGACCATTGCGTCCGGCTCAAGCTGCCTGTGATTAAGCAGGGCAAGATCATAAATATGATTTGCCGCCGTTAAAGCATCCTCTTTTCTGTTTTCCTCCTCGTATAAATCTGCTATTTTCTTTACTATTGGATTGTTGCTGTTCAGAACCAGCGTCTCCTCGTCCGGGAAAAGATCGGCCGTACTGATACTGGTTCCGAAAGTGCGGCTCATTTCCTTAAATCTGCGGGATTCCTCGGATAAAAGGATAACCGCCGGTGTCGATTCGCTCTTTAAACCTTCAACCTTTACTTTAAGCTTATCTTTTCCTGTGGCTTCTCTAATAATCTTCTCAAGTTTTTCCTGCAGTTTCTTGTTGTCTTTTTCCTTGCTGTTCTCATCCTTCATATTGTCTATAATATCAGCATCGACACGCAGGAACTTGACATCCTTGTTTTCCACTTCCATGAAGCTGATAAAATGATTATCAATCAATGTGTTAAGTATTACAGCATCCATGCCGTTTTCTTTAAACATGCGGACATATTGCGCCTGTTGTTTCTCATCATTTACATAATAGATTTTCTTATTGGATCCCTTGTTCTGTTCCAGGTATTCTTCCTGGGTTAAGTACTTACCGTTAATGGTTTTGTAAATCAGAATATTCTTTACCCTCTCAAAGAACTTGGGTTCTTTCATGCAGCCGAATTTTATAAAGGGATTAATGTCATCCCAATACTTCTCATAGTTCTCCCTGTCTTTCTTAAACATCAACTGCAATTTATCGGCTACCTTTTTGGTTATGTGGGCTGATATTTTTTCTGCGTAACCTTCATTCTGCAAAAAGCTCCTTGACACGTTCAAAGGAAGATCCGGGCAGTCAAGGCAGCCTTTCAACAGCATGAGAAATTCCGGAATAACCTCTTTAATATTATCCGCAACAAAGACCTGGTTATAGAATAACTTGATTTTTCCCTCTATGGTATCAAATTCATGCTTAAGTTTCGGAAAGTATATGATTCCTTTCATGTTAAAGGGATAGTCCATATTGATGTGTATCCAGAACAGCGGATCATTAAAATCGGTAAATACTTCATGGTAAAAGTTCCTGTACTCTTCATCGGTACAATCCTTCGGATTTTTCAGCCAGAGGGGACTGGTATTGTTAACGGGTTTTTCTTCTTTATCTTTCTTATCATCCTTCTTTTCGTTTTCATCAACCAAATATATTTCATATTGCAAAAAGGCAAAATACTTTCTTAAAATCTCGCGAACCTTCCAGGTATCCAGGAACTCCTTTGAATCATCGGCAATAAATAGAGTTACTGTAGTACCGACATCTTTTTTGTCGGAACCTTCCATGGTATACTCGGTGTCTCCTTTGCTTTCCCATGCTACGGCGCTCTGGCCTTCCTGGTATGAAAGAGTATCGATTCTTACTTTTGAACTTACCATAAATGCTGAATAGAAGCCTAATCCAAAATGGCCTATAATCTGCTGATCGTCAGTTTTATCCTTATATTTCTCTATAAAATCCTTTGCTCCTGAAAAGGCAATCTGATTAATATATTTTTTGACTTCTTCATCGGTCATTCCAATACCATTATCGGTAATGGCAAGGGTTCCTTTTTCTTTGTTTACCGATACGGTAATCCTGGGCTTATAGTCTTCAGGAAGTTTTGCCTCACCAATGTCGGCCAGTTTTTTCAGCTTGCTGATTGCGTCTGCGGCATTGGAAACCAGTTCTCTTAAGAATATATCTTTATCTGAATATAACCACTTTTTTATAATTGGAAATATATCTTCTGTCTGAATAGAAATACTGCCTTTTTCATTGATCATTTGTATGAACCTCCCTTTAGTGCGTAGTTGTTCAAAGATATGATAATATTATGGTCAGAGAATGTCAATATAAAATTAGCACTCTCGTCGTGAGAGTGCTAACAACAGGTATACTATATTATACTATGGCTTTCTAAACGGCTTCTTTTTCCAATGATTTAAGATTTTCTTCGAGACATTCCATAGCCATCAGCTGCGATTTTATTATGCTTTCAATTTTCGCCTTATATGCTAATACATCCCGTTTTAAATTCTCATATTCAAACTTGACGCTCAATACCTGTTTATGAGCTTCTTCAATTATTTGCTGAGCTTTAAGCTCAGCTTCTTTCTGAATGTTTTCAGCGTTCTGTCTCGCGTTTGCCACAATTTCCTCGCTGGTCTGCTGCGCAATTATCAGGCTGTTGTGCAGATTGTTTTCAATGGTTTTATAATATTTAACTTTATCCTCAGTATCTTCAAGTTTTTCTTTCAGCCTTGCATTTTCCTTGATCAACTCGGAAAGATCCTCGACAACCTTTAAAAGAACATCCTCCACCTGAAGAATATTGTAACCCATCACGGCTTTTTTAAAGGCAATGTTTTGCAGGTCATTAGGAACAAAATTCACAACACACGCCCCCGTTCATGATTATACATATCTTTTCAGTAATGTATTAATCAAATTAAGTAAAATAATAACAAACAATGGTGAAATGTCGAATCTTAAGGGTTTCTGTTTGTTCCCTTTCATGAGCATTTTACGTACAGGATTAAGCAGGGGTTCCGTAATTAACAGAAGAAACTGAAATGGTCCGGAATTCCTGCGTATAAGTCTAAACTCGCAAATCACCCTCATGACAAGCGCAACTTCCATTACATAAACAACTGATCTCAGAGCTATGATGAAAGTCTGCAGCACTGCCATGGTTATTTAACCCAGGAGAAAACGCCCTTGCTATGCATCTCGTCTTTAAAATCGCCGGTTATTTCAATAGATGCCGGCGTTGCAAGAAAGATGCCGCTTGATATTTTTTGAATATCTCCGTCAAGGCAATAAACAGCTCCGCTTAAGAAATCCACCATTCTTTGCGCTAACGGGGTATCAACGCCTTCTACATTCATAATTACCGGTTTGTTGGATCTCAGATGGTCACAGAGTTCCCTGGCTTCGAGAATATTCTGAGGTGAAAGAACAACAACTTTCAGGTTATTATTGTTATTCATGTTAAGAATTTTTCCCTGAGGGGCCTTTTTGTGGGAGAAATTTCGCTCCGGTCTTTGAGGAGTACTTTCAATTACTTCATCTTCATAAATGTCTTCTTCATAATCGGTATCAGTTTCCCAACCGACAAAATCAAGTACCTTCTCAAGTAATTTAGCCATAGTATTTTCCTCCAGTTTTCATTAGTAAAATATTGTAAGCCAAAACGGCTAATAAACTCTTTCTCCGAAAAGGGCACTACCGATTCTTACTATAGTGGAACCTTCTTCAATTGCGATTTTATAGTCCCCGCTCATGCCCATTGACAATTCAGTCATACTAATATTTTCTACTTTTTCCCTCTCAATGTCAATCGCCAGTTGCTTAATTTTTTTAAAAATATACCGGACTTTTTCGGGGTCTTCCGTATAAGGCGCGATGGTCATTAGCCCCTTTACTTTGATATTATCCATTTTTGACAGTTTTAAAACAAAACTTCTTAAGTCGTCCGGATCAATCCCGGCTTTTGTGTCTTCGCCCGACACATTAACCTGAACCAGCACCGGGAAAACATGGTTTATTTTTTGTCCCCTCATCTGAAGCGCCTCAGCCAGTTCAATACGGTCCAACGAATGAATCAGGGTAATGCGCTGATCCAGGTATTTTACCTTATTGGTCTGAAGCCTTCCTATGATATGCCAATGGCATTCTCTTTTTATTATATCGGTTTTTTTCAAATATTCCTGAACCCTGTTCTCGCCAAAATGCGTTATTCCCAAATCATATGCTTTTTCCATGGTTTCAACATCGACAGTTTTTGTGACACCCAGAAGCAGGATATCTTCAGGTCTTCGGCCGGATTTTAAGGCTGCTTCACGGATATTCTGCTTAACATTGTTAATGGCATTAACAAGATTATTGTCCATATTCATCTTTCTATCACCTGGCCTTCCACGACATTCTTGGGATTTACCAGAAATACATCAAAAATATTTACACTGTTTTCAGTATCCGTGCTATCAATATTCTCTATAATAGCGTTGCTGTCCTGTCTTGCAACAATCCTGACACGCACGAATTTCGCTTTGTCCATTTCCACGATAGCTATATCAGCTGTATCGTCAACGGTATTAATATTGAAAAGGCTTCTTTGAGGTACTTTCATACCCGTAACGCTTCTGATTACCAGGTTTCCCTTAACTGTACGGTAATCCATTGTTTTTTCAATCATCTTGGACATTTTGGCGGTAATCAGCCGGAACCCTTCACTCTCTTCACCTATGTTTTCTATTGTAACAGGTATTCGTTCCTGAATCCCTTCAATTTCAATATCCAAAGACAATTCCCTGTCATTCATCTTTGCTTTTTCAAACATAACCGTAATTTCCTTTGCCTGTTTTTCGGATACGCTGAAGGTGATCCAGGCCTCATCGTTAAAGATAAGTTTACCAAAGGCTTCATTCTCTTTTACAGTTATTTCTGAAGGAGTGAAGGTTTTTTCCGGGGAGTTATTCTCGGTCAGTGCTTTTCTTATATCCTCGACTGTGATATTATGTCTGTTTTCGTAAGGATAAACCTCTTCAAATCCGTCGCATTTGTACATGACTATCCCTGACTCAGGAGAGTAAACGCTTATCACCGATTTCTTAACATTACTTCTCAGCCTTTCCAGCTCAGCTTTTTCATTCTTGAAGCGGTCTGCTGCCAAACTGCTCTCGAGCATTGCCCGGGTCCTTGCTTCCAATACCCGGTCTATGCTTGAACGAATATCCTCTGCATTACTTAGGTCGCCGGAATTTGATATTTCGATAAGTCTTGCGACCTGAATTTCTATAGCCGATTCCCACATTTCGCGGTTAGCGCCCGTGGAAGCGTCATATCCTGCCGCAACCCTTTTCAGAATATCTATTTCCGATTGCCTGTAGCTTTCCACCACATCCCGCATACTTGATTGAATATATGACGCTATTTCATTTCCCTTTCCGACTCGCTCCCCGTTTTGGATAACAGGAAACAAAACCCCTGTGCCGGGAGACTTTAACACCAGCTCTTTTCTGAACAATATGCCTTCAATGGGAGTTTTCAATTCCAATGTGGATGTTCTTATCACACCTAATTCATGATTAACCGAAAAGATCCATTTCCAAATTGCAGGAATATAAATAAGCATCAAAACAAAAACCAGCAGGCTTAACAGCCTTCTGCGTCTGCGTTTCTTCTTTCTTTTCCTGCTCCTTTCTTCGAGTTCGTTAATCATTTGTATTTGCTCCCTTAAGGAGTATGTCGGTATAATTACGGTTTTTATTAATGATGCTAAAGTACTATCATTCCATGGTCAACTAGTTCCTGAATGGCGCACATTACTCCCAGTTTAACGTGCTCATAAACAAGTCCCCCCTGCATATATGCAGTGTATGGGGCTCTGATAGGCGCATCTGCGCTAAGCTCTATTGACGAACCCTGGATAAACGCTCCGGCCGCCATTATTACCGGAGAATCATATCCCGGCATATCCCAAGGCTCAGGTTTAACAAACGAGTCAACAGGCGAGCCTTTTTGAATGCCCTGGCAAAACGCAATGACTTCTTTTTCGCTGTTAAATCTGATTGCCTGTATAATGTCGCAACGTGGATCAAACGGGCCGGGATGCGTCGTAAAGCCGATATCCTGCATAATCTGTGCGGTAAAAACAGCCCCTTTCAGGCTTTCGGCCACAACATGCGGAGCTAAAAAGAAACCCTGGAACATAAGCCTGTTATTGCCTAAAGTAGCTCCCACCTCGCGTCCCAATCCGGGTAATGTCATTCTATATGATATTTTCTCGACTAGCTCCTTTTTTCCTGCAATATAACCACCTGAAGGAACAATTCCGCCTCCCGGATTCTTAATAAGCGAGCCCGCCATAATATCTATCCCTACATCGGTAGGTTCACGATCTTCCACAAACTCGCCATAGCAATTGTCAACCATTACAAGGACATCATTCTTGACCGATTTTACCAGTTTCGTTACTCTTTCTATTTCATCTATGGTTATGGCAGGTCTCCAATCATATCCTCTTGATCGCTGGATAAAAACAAGCTTGGTTTTGTCGTTTATAGCATTAACAACGGCCTCATCATCAATAAGTCCGTTCTTCAGCTCAACCTGGGAATACATTATCCCGTAATCCTTCAGCGAGCCTGCATCTTCCTTTCCTCTTATGCCTATGACTTCCTCCAGTGTATCATATGGTTTGCCGGTTATTGAAAGGAGTTCGTCTCCCGGTCTCAAAATACCGTACAGGCAAAGGGATAAAGCATGGGAACCACAAGCTATGCTGTGTCTTACCAATGCATCCTCTGCATTGAACGCATGGGCATATACGGCATCGAGAACCTCTCTTCCTCTGTCATTATATCCATATCCTGTGGTACCTGAAAAATGAGAATCGCTGAGCTTTTCGAGCTGCATTGCGCGAATTACCTTAAGCTGGTTTTGTTCCCTGACATAATTGATTCGGTCAAAGCTTTCTTTTACGGTATCTTCGGCTGCTCTGGCCAGTTCGATAATTTTGGGACTGATATTGAATTCCTTATAATATTCTCTTTTGTTTTCCATATTTTCCCCTGGTATATAATAATCAATGCCGGACTTATCTGTTGTATTATTTGTTTTAAGCAACCAGATAATAGCATAATTAAGCTATTTGACGGCAAGAATATCTTATCATTATTCTATAACCTTTTCAATTATGTTGCCAAATGGTAATTACAAGGAAAATATTAATAATAAACAGAATTAATTTAAAGGGAAATATATCCTGAAGCGCGAACCTGCGCCCAGTTTGCTGGACACCTTGATACGGCCGCCGTGACGAAGAACTATTATTTTGGCTATAGCCAGGCCCAGGCCGTGACCGCCCTTATCACGCTCTCTTGATGACTCAACCCGATAAAAGCGATCAAAAATGTTTGGCAAATCTTTCTCGGATATGCCCTTACCATTATCAATTACTGATGCCACCGCATACTCTCCGTCTTTTCCCAAACGTAAGACTATTTTGCCTCCTTCATCGGTATACTTTATGGCATTATCTACGAATATTCGCAAAGCCTGCTTAATCCTGTCCCTGTCTCCATTTACATATATATCCGGTTCTACCTGGCTTTCTATATTACGTTTAGTGTCCAGCATGATAGTCTCCTTAACCATTTCTTCCATCAGTTCGCTCATATTGAACCTGTCCTTGATAAGAACCATCGTATCCTTATCGTTTCTGGCGATGAAAAGAAGCTTGTCCACAAGATCCTGCATGTTTTTTGCTTCCTTGTTGATGGCTTCGATTGATTCATACAGGATTTCCTTGTCATCCTTGCCCCATCTTTCAAGCATCCTGGCATAGCCCTGTATTACCGCAATAGGTGTACGAAGCTCATGTGACGCGTCGGAAACGAATTGCTTTTGCTTTTCATAAGCGCTTTCTATACGATCCATCATCCGGTTGAATGTCATTGACAATTCCACAAGCTCATCGGTTGAATTGTTTACATTAAGTCTGAGATTCAGATTCTGGGACGAAATATTATTGGCTTTCTCAATGAACTCATCAAGCAGTCTGAAGGTTTTTCTGGTTAAGTAATTGCCTTGTATATATATAGTCAATACCGAAATAAAGAACAGCAAAATGGCAAGAGCGCCGATAATTGCTATTTCAATAAGCATCAGGGTGATATTAAAAAAGATTATCAGTTTTAGATCCTGGTTCTCCAGAAAATAATTCTTTGCAATGGAAACATAAACCTTCCTGTTATGAATTTGGGCTCCGACATAATCAATATTATATACCGTTAGATTTTCGGATAAAAGTTTTTCTGAAGATGCGATAATTTGACTATCTGAGTTGAGCAAAGAAAATAAACTGTCTTTATTGGACCGGATTGCCTCAACAATTTCTGCGACACTGGTTTGCTCTTCCAGGATATCAATTGAGGGTTTTACCGCATAATATTGTGAAAAGGCTGAGAAACCGATTACCACTATAATAATGCTTACCAAAACTATTGTAAGCCATTGGGCAAACATTTTGGTATAAAATGCCGATATTCTGGAAGCCAATGAAGAATTACGTTTCTTCTGTTCAGTTTTCCGCCTGGTCTTCAAAAATATAACCTACCCCACGAATCGTTTTTATGAATGAAACCCCATATTTTTGGTCTATCTTGCTTCTGAGGTAACGTATATATACATCCGTGACATTTGTATCCCCTATAAAATCGTAACCCCAAACATTCTCTATAAGTTTCTCCCTGTCAAGCACAATTCCTTTGTTCTCCATAAGGTATAGAAGAAGATCGTATTCCTTCTTCGACAGAAATACCTCTTCTCCGTCATATGTAACCTTATGCTGTAATTTATTTAATACCAGCTTCCCGGAGGTAATGGTTTCGCTGTTGGTATCCCTGGTTGACATAGCCCTTCTTTTTAGTGCGACCCTGATTCTCGCTAAAAGCTCTTCTATTGCAAAAGGCTTTGTTACATAATCATCAGCGCCACTGTCCAAACCCGTAACCTTATCGGAAATATCATCCTTGGCAGTAAGCATGATAATGGGCACATCAGAAAACTTCCTGATTCTCCTGCATACTTCAATACCACTCATTAAGGGGAGCATCAGATCAAGAATAATTAAATCAATATCATTCTTTTCCGCTCTCTCAAGACCGGATCGCCCGTCATATGCAATTTCGACCTCATACCCTTCATGCTTAAGCTCAAGCTCTAAAAAACGGGCTATTTTGCTTTCGTCTTCAATAATAAGTATTCGCTCTGCCATAATATTAAACCTGTCTTTCCTATTCTACCGTATACTCATTATAGCCATCTTCGTTATCGGGAACATCTGCTGATTGGTCAGTATCCGACTTATTCGGCACATCGGTCGCATTACGCGCAGGAACCCGGCTGCCGTAATCAACCGTGATTTGTGTCCCGGAATCGTGTTCACTTTTGGTTTGTGGGTTCCTGTTATTATTTTTTTCTTTTTCCTTGTCCATCAACTTGTTATTGATACTCTTAACGATGGAATTAATATTTGTGCTTTGGCTCTTTTCCTCCCGCACACTGAATTTATATCCTAAAGTTGACAATAGTATAACAAATATGAGCACAAAAGCCCAGAGAGGCAAAAGCAAAAACAATATAATTATCGGAACTTTAAACAGGACTGATTCTTTATCTTCAACGACTATCTTGGTATCAATTCCTTTTTGCAAAAGATCGGCAAACTTGTCGCCCAGGTCATTCTTTTGCTTATTGTTTTGATACCTGTAACCTTTTCCTGTCTTTGTTCTTTCAAAGTCTATTATTGCTTCCAGAATATCGCCATTGTTTTTTTCAAGAAAAAACCTGGCATCTTCATAACTTGAATGAGTTCGTTTTCTAAACTCATCAATCTGCTCCATTGTAATCATAATAAAACCTCCGGTTAAGCATAGGCGGCTTAATGGTCCTCTCTGACTTTTTCTTTTATTTTCTCCACAAAGTCAAACACATTGACATTGGGGTCGGGTATTTCACGGAATAAGAATTTAAATCCCATAATAAGCATAACAATGGCAACAAGTATAAGTATATGCCATATCGGACCTAAGACCAACAACAGAAGCAGCGGTACCTGGAAATCTCTTCCGGTCCTGTCTATAATAATAAGCTTTATGTCCAAAAGTTTTTGTACCACTCTTAACAGTCCGTTAATCAGACGATTTACTCCCCCGCGTAAATGTTCGTTTCTATGGAAACCTTCTCCTGTTCTTTCTTTTTCAAAGGCTATTATGGCTTCAAGAAGATCGCCGTTGCACTTTTCCAAGTAGTATTTTGCTTCCTCATAACTTGCATTTGTCCTTCTTCTGAATTCATCGATCAACCTAATATCCATTATTAAGCACCTCCGTACTCTTTTCCCGTTATGCTTTTACGTTTCATATTGTATAGTACAATTATTAGGCGCAAATATCAGATAAATTAGAGTTTAATTAGAAACTTAACTAAGAATGATTAAATGAGATGATTCAACATTTTTTTAAAAAAACGAGCATGAAGTTGATCTCAGGTAAAATGAAGTTGCTCATACTACATTTGAAAAGAGATTCAACCCATGCTCTATACAAATTATATGCAAGAATTGATCGGATTGGAAGATGTAAAAGTAACTAAAGTTGAAAGAAAAGATAACCAACTGAATATCAACCTAATAATGCCCAGAAGAATTCATCAGTGTCCTCGCTGAAACAACAGCACAGATAAAATCCATGATTATCGGATCCAAAAGATCAAGGACATATCTTCATTCGGAAGCCCCACAATCCTTTATCTAAGAAAAAGGCGATATGTATGCCCGTCATGTAAAAAGAGGTTTTATGAGCAAATATCGTTTCTTCCGAGATATCATAGGATAACCAGCCGTTTAATAGACAACGGTTATACCGAAGGTATTAACAATAAAATCAAAGTTATTAAAAGGAATGCTTTTGGTATGAAGAACTTTGAAAGATTTCGCTACCGAATACTCCATGCCATGGCTTAAAACCATACATAAAAAGCTAATGATACTGGCAGACAGCCTTTTCGATTATCTGCCAGTATTACATAGAGCTACTTCATTTTACTTTGTCCAACCCCAACAATTGACGTAGAACCAAATATCTTTATTTGAATACAAATACATCCCGGAAATATTGAGCAATACATCCGGGATGTACCTTACTGGCATCGTTGATTTACATTATTAACCCACTGTTATAATTAAAAAGTTTATTAACTGAATGGGGATAAACCCGATTTTATTTGCCGGCCTTTCCGGGAACTTTTAAAAACGCGACAAGAATGAGTGTTATAACACATCCTGCTGCCGCTACCATAAACGAATATGTATACACTCCCGTAGCGCTTAAAAGATTAGATATGATTGGGAATAACAGCGCTGATACACCAAAGCCTACCATAACACACCCATAGTTAAGCCCCATATGCTTAGTACCAAACAAATCAGCAGCCGTAGCCGCATATACGCTGGCAGATCCTCCGAAACTAAATGCAATGGCTGCAATACATACCAGGAACAGTACGCCTTCGGCATATATCATAGCCAGAGCGGCAACAAGAGTAATCAGGGAAATCAGGTATATAGCGTTTTTTCTTCCTGCATAATCAGAAAACCATGAAGTAAGCAACCGTCCGCTGGCGCTTGCCACACCAGTAAGCATTACTCCAAAAGTAGCCATACTATCTGTAAGTCCCCGCTCCATTCCTAACGATTTAAACAGTGGATTCAGTATAAAATATGCGGGTAAAAGGAAGAACATGGAGAATGTAAGAAGGTAAAACTCCTTGGTTCGAAGCATCTCTTTAGTCGTATATTGTTTTTGGGTACTTACTAACATACCACTTTGCTGTTTTGTTTCGGGATTGCTTAATAATATCGAACAGACGGAACATATGATTAAAAACAAAATACCAAAAAACAAGAATGTTTTTGGCACTCCCCAGTTTATTAGCAACATATTGGTCAACGGAGCGAATAAAACAAGAGAAAATCCGAATGCTCCCACCATCATTCCCGTTGCAAATCCACGCTTGTCCGGGAACCATTTTTGTACTACCGATACAGTGGTGGTGTAGACACAGCCGACTCCAAAGCCGCCTATTATTCCATAAAAAATATAAATCAACCATGGAGAAGACTGTGGAGTAAATGAGCTTAAAATCATTCCCACACCAAGGAAGATACTTCCTGCCAAAGCTACCGGCGCAGGTGAATATTTATCCTGCATACGCCCGCCTATGATTATTCCGATAACAAATGTGGCAAGCATGATCGACGAAGTAATTGAAGCACTGGCTGAATCCCACGAAAGATGAGTTGAAACGGGGCCTTTAAACACACTCCACATATAAATTATGCCCGCGCAAAGCTGAATAATCATCCCCATCACAAGAATGAGATACCTGTTTTTGACTGCTGCCTTCATAACCGTACTACTCCTTATAATTTGATAATTTTACTGACATGATGGTTCCTGCCATACTACGAATCCTGCGTTCAGAACTTATCATATCAGGATAGTGCCTGACTGTACGACTATTCATACGATCAGGCATCTACCGTATTTTAGCATATTTTCGTTTAACATACAATCGCTTTGTTCTATCTTATATAATCTTCGAATTTTGGTCGGTTGCTGACTACAATCCTGTCAACTACACTGTTTTCTACCCGTATCTGATATGTATCCGATGGATGTTTTCAGGTCTGGATCTCGTAGTAAATGACCGGTGAGGATGACGTATCTTTTTCATAATCAACGACGGACAGTGCCTGTTCCAGTTTAGATTCTTTCATGCCAATGGTTATACCCCGGTCGATCTTCCGGTGAACATTGAAAAACTATTTCCTGGTAACTATGCGAATAGACGGTAACCCATCTTCCAAAATCAAACATTTACTTGCAAAGTATTACATGAAAATTCTTGTAAAGTCAAGTTCATAACAAGCATTGACCCGGTTTATTTTTCTAGGTTACCTTCATCATATTGGTCATTCAGGTATATACAGGCCTGATAGATTTCAACTGGACATATTTTGACAGTCTTTCCCTTTCAAATATCCTGCGTTCTTCCTTTTTACACCACGCATCTATTCCGCCTTCTATACAGCGGGTTTCCAGTTGACCTGCGGCATAGGGATTGCCTTTTAAGTGCGGCGCGTCCAGTATTCCAACTTTGATGGCTTCGGCCAATACAGCGGGATTTGTTAATGGATCGTTATCTTCGATTCTGCCCATCATTCGGCCTAATTCTGTTATGGCATCCAGAATTACTGAAGCTTCTTCCAGAAGTTCGTCTCTTCTTTTTATTACTTCAGGATCTATTTTAGAATCAGCATTGCCGGTAATACAATTTCTGATAACACCCTGCACTATTTCACAGCTTTCTATTACATCCCTTGCTTCTGCCGCATGATCGCCTTCACAGTAACCTACGACGTGAATAATATCCGGCTTAATCTGGAGTGCATGGACGGTTGAAGCAGCCAACTGTCCCTTTGCGACATTCTCCCTCGGAGAAAGATGCAGCAAACCTGCCCGTGCCTGTCTGTATGAAATAAAGTTTTTGTCATGAAGCGATTCAATAAGAGCAATTTTGGCCAGCATCTTGGCAAGATCCATGGCCGGCGTTATCATCGGCGGCGAATTAAACATATACTGCGCAATATAGTGTTTTACTCCCATTGCTTTTGCGTTATATGCCGCCAGATATGCCATAACTACAGCAATCGCGTCATGTGCGTCCCGAAGGCTCCAATGGTGAGCTTCATTAACTTCCAGCGGAATGTTGTTTCTCCCATACCAGCTCATTGCTTCCTGGTTCTCCCTTATAGCGTCTTCGGGAAGACGTTTTGACCGTCCGTCAAGCACACTGTACCAGCATAGAGGTACAGCGCCCCATGCGTTATTGATAGTTTCCTTCGAAAGCTCAGCCCATGACAAAAGATCCCTTGTTCCGCTGTAAATACGGAGCAACGGATAGTTCCCTGTCCGGCTGGCTTCCTTAATACGAATCAAATCATCCCTGCTGCGTAAGGGAACACCCCCGCCTCCGCTCTGCATGGGATCCATTTCTTCAGGTCTGAAAAAGGATTCCTGGGCATTTTGATCCGGTGCAATAGAAATGACATCTAACACTTCGGACTCGGCAATTTCACGAATTCCCTGTATTGTCCTTTCCAGGTCAGGAAGACCAAAATGATGGCGAAGTATTGGAGTCGGCTTTGCTGATTCCAGTCTGTCAAGCAGGTTATCACTTCTCTGCTTCTTTAGACATTCTCCTTCATTGCATCCTAAAAACTCCATGACCTTTGATGTGTTTTCCAGGCCTGTAAAACAGCGCTCGAATATCCCGGTTTCTTCCGCCACTCTACATACCGGAGGAGTGCCTGCAAATACAAATCTATACCTGGATAATGCCTCTTTGCCTATTTTAGTCTTAAAATCCTGGAGAAGTCTTTCAGCAACCTCGGGTGTCAACCGGTAACTTATCCCGACAATATCCGGTTCATAATCTTGAATCTCTTTTATGAACTCGTCAACAGGAACGGCAGCTCCTAAAAACCTTACTTCATAGCCCAGTTCTTCGGCTAACTTGAGGAATCTAACTACTCCCGCAACGTGTACACAGTTCCCAATTGCGCCAGCAATAATTTTTCCTTTCATTGCTAATCACTCCTTCTATTTTCTTATTCCCTCGATGATGAAGCTTCTTATTTCCTTCAGCGTCATACCCGTAAGCCCCATCCTGTCAGCTGTTCGTCCCGTTGCCCAATAATCCGTATTGTGCAATACCGAACTTAAAAGAATAATAGAATCAATAACGGGTGTTGACACACCACAAAGCCTTCCGAGGGAAGCAATAGGAACCAGACTCATAGGAACATCCTCAGTAATGTACCTGTTCATAATCGTCTTTGGAGCCATGATACCATCGTAGCCGCGATTGTTTCTCATTGCTTCATAAAGGGTCCGGCCTGCCGCATCATAAGCGAAATACAACCATTCCCTGGCTGTCATGGCCTGGAAACCCAGGGCCTCGGAAACGCTGACACGTTCTTTGTCCATTTTTTCCAATATCAATGCGATAGATGGCGTTATTCCTTCTGTATAATATTCAAAATCACCAAACGTGCTCTCTATTCTGCCTGCGTTCAGCACCGTTACCGCCGGATGGAAAATAGATCCAATGTTATTAAGGCTGGTTTTCATAACATTATCGCCGGGTATAAACTGCGGCAAAGCAGTACGAAGTATATTAACCACCTCAGGAGTCCGGTGAGCAGGAATTGCGGCTACCGGAACGCTGTTTTTTATACGGAAAATCTGGGTTTGGCCAGGGTTTATGGAACGGCTGGCATAGAGAAGCGTCTGGGCTTCACACACTACGACATCAGCAGTACAACCTTTTTCTCTCAGGACAGCCAGCACCTCCAGGGCTCCTCCTGTTCTGCCCGGATTCAGGACAATAATCTGATTGTCAACAAGGTGCGGTGCCAGTTGTTCTGCAATAAACCTGTGGCCTGTCGCAGGGAGCACCACCATAATGACATCTCTTCCATGAATAGCTTCGGCTATATTTGAAGTTACGATTTTCAGTTCGGCAAATCCATGGACAATGTTATCATTGTTGGAAAGTATCTCTATACCTTTTCTTTCTTTTATCGCCCTTATTCGTTCCTCTCCGCGATTGTAGAG